>JANWLJ010000239.1 GCA_025450955.1 Polyangium sp. (in: bacteria)
GCATCTGCTCGCCCTTGCCGGCGATCGCCTTCCAGTCCGAGAGCGGGCCGTACTCGATCACCGGCGCGAAGAAGAACTCGCGGCTCGAGCGAAACAGGAGGGTGAAGGTCTCGTAGTCGGCGGTGACGTCGCCGAGACCGGCATCCTCGAGCCAGGCCTCGGCCTGCTCGAGCGGCGGAAAGCGGGTGAGATAGGCGTCGAGGCGATCGATCGCGTCCTGGCGATCCTGCTTGATCAAGACCTCGCGGAAGATGTCGAAGAACTCGCGATAGGTGCCGGCGAGCGGGAGGGTGACGATCACCCGCCCGTCGGGCTTGGTGACGCGCGCCAGATCGCGGATCGCGTGCTCGGGATCGTCGAGCTCCTGCAGGACCGCGTTGCACAGGACCAGATCGTAGACGTCGTCGGTGAACGCGAGCTTGGGGGTCACGCTCTCGGAGCGGAAGAAGATGCGCTTGCCGGCGAGCGCGCCCGCCTTGGTGCGCGCCTCGTCGAGCATCGGCGAGGACGAATCGATGGCGATGATCCGGCTCTGCTCGTCGAGCTTGCGCAAGATCTCGAGCGACGGATAGCCGGTGCCGCAGCCGACGTCGAGCACCATCGACTTCGGCGGCACCGCCAGATCGCGGAGCATCAGCTTGCCAAAGCGACGCGCCCACAAAGGCAGGATCTCCGCGTCGTAGAGCTTGGCGAGCTTGTCGGCCTGGTGCGTCCGCTTGGTCATGGTGCGCCGCTAGGGCTGGCGAATCTTAGACGCTTCTTGGGGCGGCTTCCAGCCTTTCACCGGGCCCGTCGCCGGACTCTTTTGATCGCGCCCGCCGAATCGGCCCGCCAGGTATTTCACCGTCATCAAATAAAGCGCCGAAGAGAGACGGTTGAGCGCCAGCTCGAGATCCGGACGAGCCGCTTCCTCGACGGGGAATGCCAGATAGAGCGCCAGCTCCGCCTCGCGCGCGTAGGCCCGCGCGGTGTACAGGCGCGCCACCACCGGACCCTGCCGCACCGACGGGAACATGAACGGCACGCCGTAGAGCTCGTGGGTGTGGTGCGAGGCGAAGCGCAGCTCGCCGGGCGATAGGCCGCCGAGGGACCACTCGCCGAGCGGACGGCCGGTCACCTCGGCGCCGACCACTCTGCGGACAAGCTCGAGCGCTTCGCCGAGCTCGCCGACCAGACCGCGCGCTCCGTCAGCATCGGCGGCGCACTGCGCGTCGAGCAGCAAGCCTTGCAAGGTGTCGAGCTTGCCGCGAAGCGCGAGACGCGGATGGCTCTTCGGCACCAGCGACTCGTCGTCGACGAGGTGAGTGAGGTGCTCGGGCTTTTCGTTCAAGCGCTCGCCGGTCGCCAGTACCCGATAGCGCCCCGCGCCCGCGCCTCCCGCCGGACGTGCGCCGAGCGCCTCGCCCGCCGCCCGCGCCGCGCGTCCGGCATCGGTGGGCGCGCGCGCGACGTCGACCCCCGCGGCCGCGAACGCCCGCGCCGCCGCTTCGCAGTCGGGCAGCTCGCCGGTGAGATAACCGCCGCTGAAGTTGGTCTCCGACGGCGGACCGAACCATTTGGCGAGCGTGACCGGCGCGCTCTTGAGCGCGGCGTCGAGCCCGATCATCGACTCGAGCGGCGGCGCGATCAGGTACGCCATTGGCGCACCGACGGGAATGCCGGCCTCGCGCGACAGATAGCTGCCGGTCGAGCGCACCACGTGGGGAAAGAAGACGAGCTTTTTGCGATCGTCGGCGGCGTAGAACCAGGCCTTGCGCTCGAGCGCGCCCAGGCAGGCGTCGAGCGCGGCGCGGATCTCGTCGGGATCCCGCGCGGCGTAGACCCCGATCGCCTCGCCCGACAGCGGCCCCGACGGATAGGACGAGCCGGCGTAGAACGAGCGCGCGTAGACCACCTCGACCGGCGCCGCCTTGGTGCCCTCGTCGAGCGCGACGTAGAGCGCGTCGTCGGAGGTGCAGGTGATGAGCCCGACCGCGCGCAGCCCGTCCGGAAGATTCCACTTGGCGGCGAGCTGCTCGTCGGCGCGCGGAATGGTGCGGACCGCGAGCGCGCGCGGCACGATCGGCTCGAGATCGACGAGCCCGAGCCCGCGCGAAGGCGGGCTAGTTGGCCGCGCCGACATCGCCGTCTGAAAAGCGGGCGGCCGCGAGCTGGCGCCTCGCGTCCCAGCCCGCCGGCGCGTGCTCGTTCTGCGACCACCAGGCGGCGCCCTCGGCGATCCACTCGCGGCGCAGCTCGGCGTGGGTCTTCTCGACGTCGTCGGCGCCGAAGTGAACGCCGCAGCAGGGACAGATCGAATAGGTCGGCGAGCCGGTCGGATCGAGGTGCGGCTCGATGAGCTCGGCAAAGCCGCACACCGGACACATATAATGAGGCGCGTCGCTCATCCGAGCACCACGCCCGATTTGCGATCGCGCAAGATGCGCGCGCACGCCTCGGCCACCACCTGCGCCGCCTTGACCGGCTCGAGGCCGCGCGGGTTGATGTTCGAGACCACCTCGCGATCCGCGTCGGTCGCGCCCGAGGCGGGACGGTAGATGTAGTAGGCGCTGAGCGAATCGGAAAAACCGAGCCCGGGCCGCTCGCCGCAGACGAACAGGCAGGCCTCGGCGTCGAGCAGGCGCGCGATCTCGTCCATCACCTTGACCCGCGAGTGGCGCACGAACAGCGGGGTGCCGATCTTGATCCCGCGCTGCCCGAGCTCGCGCAAGAGCGCGCCGTGAAACGCTTCCAGGTGCGCGTTGAGCGCGGCGGCCGACAGCCCGTCGCCGTAGCAGACCTGAAGCTGCGGCGCGCGCGCGCACTTTTGCTGGACGACTTCGCGCGCCTCGTCGGAGAGCGCTCGCCCGGCGTCGGGGCGCTCGAGAAAAACCCGCTTGTCGGCGGCGCGGGTGGCGATCTCGAGGAGGCCGAGCTTCTCGACCAGCTTGGGGTCGACCTCGGACAGGACCGCGTCCTTGGCCGCGGCGTGATCGGCGCGAAAGCGAAGCAGCGTGCTGGTGCGATAGCGGCTGCCGGCGCGGCCGACCCCGATGCGCGCCGGCGTCGAGGCGTAGAGCGCCTTCATCGCCTCGGCGTCGAACGGCGCGACCAGATGCGCGCCGCGATCGGGCGCGAGCAGCGCGGCTTCGTGCGGCTGAGCTTTTGGGCTCGCTCCCGGCGTCCCCAGCTCGGCGAGCGCCCCGCGCACCAGCTCCACCACCCGCTGCCGATCGATGAGAGCCGCCATCTGAGCCCGATCTACCACTTTCGTAAGGAGGGGGAAAGCGTCAGGGCCGCGTCGCCCGCTTGATTCCGTTTGGCAGGCAGCGATCCATCGTGGTCACCGCTCGGCGAAACGCCGAGTAGTAGAGGGTGACGCCGCTTGCCGCGTCGACTCCGTCGGTGGGCAAGACCGAGCTGACCAGGTAGGCGTGGTCGGCCGAGCCGGCGGGGATCGAGATGACCGGGTTGTGGATCGACTTGGTCCAGAAGAATCCGTCGCTCGAGGTGGCGTAGCCGATCTCCACCTGCGAGCTGTTTTCGCAAAACGCGTGGAACACATCTTCGGCGTCGTTCGGCGTGCAGGTGAGGTTCACGCACGAATAGTTGGCCGGACAGGTGGACTGCCCGGTGCCGAGGCAGAGGATGACGCTCAGCTTGCGCGCGAACGAGTACCACATCTTGTAGATCGAGCCGTCGAGCAGCACCCGCGGCGAGAGCAGCACCACCTCGCCGGTCAGATCGCCCGAGAGGATCGGCGCCGGCTCCGGCGTCCAGCTCTTGCCGTCGCTCGACGAGGCGCGCCCGACCGAAACCGAGCCGCTCCCGTCGCTGTTGTTGGTCAGCGCGGAGAAGAACATCAGCCACGGGGGAGCTCCGCCGTCGGGGATCGGCGCCAGCACGTCGGGCATGACCTGCGGAAAGGTCACCTCGCCGCCGCTCGTCCCCTTGCAGTAGCTGCATTGATTGGGCGTGAGCCCGAACATGTTGCCGCTGAGCGGCGTGAAGGTCTTGCCGTCGGTCGACGAGGCGAGCGCGACCTGGCTACCGACCGCGAAGGCCATCAGCGTTCCCGACGAGGTCTGGTACACCGACGGAGAAAAGATGAGCTGGCCGGGCGCGCCCTGGAGAAGCGGCGCCGCGGTCGGGGTGAAGGTCCGCCCGTCGGCGGAGGTGGCCATCCCGATGCCGAAGGCGGGGCCGGCCTGACCGACGAAGTACATCTGATAGTCGTTGCCGACCTTGGTGACCGCGGCCTCGGCGGCGAGATTGGTGGCCCAGCCGAACGGCGCGTTGATCTCGGTCGGATCGAGCGCGAAGGTGGGCGCCTGCACGTTGATCCCCGGGCTCTTGCCGAGATTGCCGTTGAAGCTCGCGCTCACGATCGCCACCGCCGGCGAGAGGGTCTCGCGATTGAGCTGCACCATCACCGTCGCGGTGCCGCCCTTGAGCGTCGCGGTCGGCGGCTTGACGTCGCCCCAGCTCGAGCTGAGCTGCACCGTGCCGCCGAAGCCGCTCGCCGGCGCGCCGTTTTTATCGAGCGCCGAAATGGTGATCGGAAACGATTGGTGCTCGAGCACCGTCAGCTTCTGCGCGCCGCTCGGGTTGTCGGAGATGGTGAAGCGGCAGGCCGCTTGCGAGTCCTGGTTCACGCACAGCCCGCAGGTGCAGTGCTGGCCGGTCGGGCAGCCGTGGTCGTCGGGCGAGCACAGATAGGCGCCGCCCGGCGGATGCGGATCGTAGCAGCCGGAGAACATCAACGAGACCGAGAGCGCGAAGGTCGCGATCGCCGCACGCCGCATCAGAAGCTCCCCGCCGCATACAGCCCGCCGCCGGTCGGCCCGAAGCTCGGCGCGAGCGTGAGCTTGGGCGCCTCGCGATCGACCTTGCGCGCGACCAGCCACAAGGCCACCGCGCCCGCGCACGCGACGCCGCCGATGGCGAACGAGACCGCGGAAATAATCGGATAGGTCTTGCCCGAGTCCTGCACCGAGCGGACGGTGTCGAACGAAGTCGGGTTGGTCACGCTGCCGCCCTTGGTGACGGTGTCGGCGGCCTGTTTGGCGAAGACCGCGTAGGCGATGCCGACGCCGAGCCCGCCGAGCCCGAGCACGCCGAGCCCGTAGGCGGCCCAGCGCGCCGCGCGACCGGGCGGGGCCGGCCGCTCGCGATAGACGACCAGCGTCTTGAACACCACCTTCGCCGGCGCGGCGGAGGGCGCCAGCTTTTTGCCCGCGGCTTCGGCGCTCGCGCGCGCGCGCAGGTTGTCGATCCGCTGGCGCACCATGTTGCGATCGGGCGCGTCGGGTTTTCCCGCCAGATATTTCTCGTAGGCCTGCGCGGCGTCGGTGAGCTTGTCGAGCCGCTCGTAGCACTGCGCCAGGTTGTATTGCAGATCGGGCAGCGGCTTGAGCTCGTAGGCCGCGCGCATCTCGTGCGCGGCGTCCTCGTAACGGCCGGCGTCGTAGTAGGCGATCGCGGCCCGCACGTGAATGCGCGCGCGCTCGACGTTCGCATCTTCGGCGCGGGCGGCCTTCCCCGCGCCGAGGCCGACCAGCACCAGCAGACAAGCGAGGATTCGTTTCATAAGCTCGGCCCCTCTAAGGTTCGAACGCTCGCCCCTTTTTCAGCGTAGCTCCAAATCGAGGCGGAGCGCTACTGGACGCGCTTCCAGTCGGCGGCGAAGCGCGGCTGAAACGGCGTCTCGCCGATCACCACCTTGGAGTCGCCGGCCCAAAAAACCTTCAGCCCGGGACCGAGCGCCTCGCGCGGAATGTTCCAGGTGAGATCGCCCTGCGCGTCGTCGAACTCGACCAGCACCACCAGCCGCGCGCCGAGCCGCGACTCCTCGGTGAACGCGAGCCCGTGCCCGTCGGGCGACCACACCGGCTCGCCGTGAATGTGGGTCACGCCCGCGCGCGGCCAGACGTTCTGCCCGTCGACCACCAGCGCCTGCCTGCCGCCCGCGCCGCTGACGAACGCGACGTGCTTGCGCCCGTCGGACTCCGGGCCCCAGATGAAATCCGATCCGGCGCGCGCGGCGAGGATCTCGCCGGTGTTGACGTCGTGCACCACGTAGACCTGCGGCGGCACACCGTGACGATTGCGCGGCGCAAGCTCGGGCGGCGCCAGATCGCCGATGCGATGGTTGTCGATCCAGGTGAGCTGGTCGACGGTGCCGGCGCGATAGACCGGAAATTCGTTCACCGGATCGCCGGCGATGTTGCGGATGATCACATTCATCGGCGCGGCCACCGGCGTGGCGCCCTTCTTCGCCCGCTCGCGCAGATAGGCGAAGCGGCGCCGATCCGGCGAGAACACCATCTCGCCCTTTTTGACGTCGCCGAGCGACCACTCCTCGGCGCCGCGCCGCGCGTAGGGTTGATCGCCGCGAAAGAACAGCTCCACCTCGGGCATCCGACTCGGATAGCGGTGACGCACCGGCTCCGGACGGCTCCGCTCCGCCTCGCCCGAGGCGCAACCCACCGCCAAAGACGCGACGA
>JANWLJ010000240.1 GCA_025450955.1 Polyangium sp. (in: bacteria)
CGTCGCGTCGAGGCCGGTCACGGCCGGCCGACCCGCGGCACCGCCTCGAGGACCGAGTGGGTGAAGCGCAGCACCTGGGCGCCGATCCACGGCCCGGCGATGGCGAGCGCCACCAGCGCCGCCGCCACCTTCGGCACCGTCGACAAGCTCGCGTCGCGCACCTGGGTCGCGGTCTGCAGAAACGCGCTCGCGGTCCCCACCACCAGCACCGCGAGCACCGGCGGCGCCGACAGGAGCAGCACCAGATAGAGCCCCTCGCGGAGCGCGTGAATCAGCGCCTCGCTCATCGGCGCGTCCTCATGTGTACGCCAGCACGAGGCCGCGGAAGATGAGATGCCAGCCGTCGGCGAGCACGAACAGGAGCAGCTTGAACGGCAGCGACACCGCCTCGGGCGGCAGCGTGTACATCCCGAGCGACAAGAGCACCGTCGCCACCACCAGCTCGATCACCAAAAACGGCAGGAACAAGAGGAAGCCGACCTGAAACGCGGCGCGCAGCTCGGCGGTCGCGAACGCCGGCACCATCACCAGGAGGTCGTGCGCACCGACGGCGTCGCGCTCCGCGGCCGGGCGCAGCTGTCGCTGTAAATCATAGAAGCTCTGCCGCTCGCGCTCGGGCGTGTGCTTGATGAGAAAGTCGCGCACCGGACCGGCCGCGGCCGCCGCAGCCTGCGCCACCGACTCGGCGCTGCCGTGCGCGAGCGCGGGACCGGCCTTGGCCCACACCCGCTCGCCGACCGGCGCGGTGACGAACACCGCGAACAGGAGCGCCAGCGCGAAGGTCACCGAGCCCGGCGGAATCGCCGAGCCGCCGAGCGCGCGCCGCAGGATCGCCAGCACCACCGCGAATTTGATGAAGCTGGTCGCCAGCACCACCAGAAACGGCACCACCGCCAGGAGCGCCGCCCAGGCGGCCAGGTCGGCCGGCTTCATCGCCCGCTGCCCGCCCCAAGCACCACGCGTCTGAGCGCGCTCGCGAACGCCGTTTGCCAACCGGGCGCGGGGGGCGGCGCCACCGTCACCACCGCTTCACCGGCTGCCGGATCGAGCTCGGCCAGCGTGGTCATCGCGCCGTCGCCGACGCCGACCAGCAGGTGTCGGCCGCCCGCCTCGACGAGATAGAGCGAGCGCCGCGCCTCGAGCGGCAGCCGCTCGATCACCCGCAGCCGCGCACCCGCTTCGGGCCGCTTGCGCCCGAGCGCCTTGAGGAGCCCCACCGCCAGCGCACACACCACCGCGAGCGCGAGCGTCGTCGAGAGCAGGTACGCACCCATGTCTCCGCGATCCTCCTCGGCGCCGCCTCGCCCAAGACTTCCCCGCTCGGCCCGCCGCTTGATCGATTCGATCACGCGCCGCGCGCGCGGGCAACTTTTCGCGCTCCGGAAAAGCGAAGGGGCCCGAGTGGGCCCCTCGCGGTGAGTCTGTTTCGCGGACGGCTACTCTTCGGCCGGCTTCGCCTTCTTCTTTTTTGGCGCCGCTTCGGTCTTGCCCTCGGCCTTGGGCGCCGCCTTCTTCTTGGCCGGCTGAGCCTCGGCCTTCACCTTGGCCGCCTTCGGCTTGGCTTCGGCCTTTTCGGTCTTTCCCTTGCCCGGCTCCGAGCTCTCGTCGGCACGGCCGACCAGCTCGATGATCGACATCGGCGCCGCGTCGCCATGACGGTTGCGCACCTTCATGATCCGGGTGTACCCGCCCGGCCGCCCCATGAAGCGCGGCCCGATCTCGCTGAACAGCTTCTCCAGCGACGGGCGATGCTTGAGCACCCGCTGCGCCATGCGCATCGCGTGGACCACCCGCGCGCGATCGGCCGCGTCGGCCTTGTCCTTGTCCCCGCCGACCAGGCTCCCCACCGAGGTCGCCCAGGTGATGGTCCGCTCGGCGATCCGCCGCAGCTCCTTGGCCTTGGCGTCGGTGGTCTCGATCCGCTCGTGCTCGATGAGCGACGAGACCATGTTCGAAAACAGCGCGTGCCGCGAAGCGGACTTGCGGCCGAACTTTCTTCCCTGCTTCTGGTGGCGCATCGGATCCCTTCCTTTACGAGAGCGCTCGGCTTACGCCTTGCCCCGCATCGTCGGCGGCAACCAGCCGTCGAGCTTCATGCCCAGGCTGAGTCCCATCTCGGCGAGGATTTCCTTGATCTCCTTCAGCGACTTGCGGCCGAAGTTCTTGGTCTTGAGCATCTCCGCCTCGGTCTTCTGCACCAGCTCGCCGATGAAGCGGATGTTGGCGTTCTGCAGGCAGTTGGCCGAGCGCACGCTCAGCTCGAGCTCGTCGACGCTCTTGTCGAGGTTCTCGTTGAGCTTGGCGGCCTCTTCGGAGACGGTCTCCTCGATCGGCTCGGCGGTCTCCTCGAAGTTGATGAAGATCGAGAGCTGGTCCTTGAGGATCTTGGCGGCGAACGCCACCGCGTCGTCGGGCACCACCGATCCGTTGGTCCACACGTCGATGGTCAGCTTGTCGTAGTCGGTCTGCTGCCCGACGCGGGCGTGGGTGACGGTGTAGTTCACCTTCTTGACCGGCGCGAACAGCGAGTCGATCGGAATGGTCCCGACGCTCATGGTCGCGGTCTTGTTGCGCTCCGCCGGCACGTAGCCGCGGCCCATCTGGACCAGCAGCTCCATGTGGAGCTTGCCGCCGCGCGACAGGGTCGCGATCGGGTGGTCGGGGTTCAGAATCTCGACGCCGTCGACGACGCTGATGTCGCCCGCGGTCACCTTGCCCTCGCCCTCTTTGTCGAGCCGAATCACCTTCGGCTTGGGATCGGTCATCTGAACGATGACTTCCTTGAGGTTGAGCACGATGTCGGTGACGTCCTCGACCACGTCGGGCAGCGTCTGGAATTCGTGCAGCGCGCCGTCGATCTTCACCGCGGTGATCGCCGCGCCCTGAAGCGACGACAGGAGCACGCGACGCAGGCTGTTGCCGAGCGTGGTGCCGAATCCGCGCTCGAGCGGCTCGCAGCTGAAGCGGCCGTAGGTCTCGGTCAGGCTCTCCCGCTCGCGCTCGAGGGTCTTCGGGCGGATGAGATCACGCCAGTTCTTGGCATAGACGGACGGGGTCGACGAAGTGGCCATCGATAGCTCCTTGGCTGCGGGTTCTCTACGGTTGAGCGACGGGTCCCGGCACAGCTCGGGCCGCCGGCGAAATCGTTATTTCGAGTACAGCTCGACGATCAGCTGCTCGCGGATCGGCATGGTGAAGTCCTCGCGGGTCGGCATTCCCTTGATCCGCCCGGACAGCTTCTCCTTGTCGAGCTCGAGCCACTGCGGCACGCCGCGGCGCTCGATCGCGCCGACCGACTCCTCGATGCGCTTGATCTTCTTCGAGCGCTCGCCCACCTCGACCAGGTCGCCGGTGCGAACCAGGTACGAAGGGATGTTGACGCGCTTGCCGTTGACGGTGAAGTGACCGTGGCGCACGAGCTGCCGCCCCTCGGCGTGGTCGGAGGCGAAGCCGAGCCGATAGACGATGTTGTCGAGGCGACGCTCGAGCAGCACCAGCAGGTTCTCGCCGGTGACGCCCTTCATGCGCGACGCCTTGAAGTAGTAGCCGTGGAACTGCCGCTCGGCGATGCCGTACATCCGCTTGACCTTCTGCTTCTCGCGGAGCTGCTCGCCGTAGTTCGACATCTTGCGCTTGCGCGCCTGGCCGTGCTGGCCGGGAGCGTAGGCGCGGCGCTCGAAGCCGCACTTGTCGGTGTAGCAACGATCGCCCTTCAAGAACAGCTTCATGTCCTCGCGGCGGCAGAGACGGCAAACCGGACCAATATAACGAGCCATTGAGTTTTCCTTAAATCAAACGCGGCGCCGCTTGGGCGGGCGGCAGCCATTGTGCGGGATGGGAGTGACGTCGCGGATGAGGGTGATCTTGAACCCCGCCGCCTGCAGCGCGCGGAGCGCCGACTCGCGGCCCGAGCCCGGCCCCTTGACGAACACCGAGATCGATCGCATGCCGTGGTCCATCGCCTTCTTGGCGGCGTCCTCGGCGGCGAGCTGCGCGGCGAACGGCGTCGACTTGCGCGAGCCCTTGAACCCGCGCACGCCGGCCGACGACCACGCGACCACGTTGCCGCTCACGTCGGTGATGGTGACGATCGTGTTGTTGAACGTCGACTGGATGTGAGCGATGCCGCTCTGGACGTTCTTCTTGACCTTCTTCTTCGCGACCTTTGCCATATCGTCCTCGACTACGGCTTCGCCGCAGGAGCGGCGGCGACGCGGCGGAGCTGGCCCTTGCGCGGCCCCTTGCGCGTGCGCGCGTTGGTGTGGGTGCGCTGACCGCGAACCGGCAGCCCCTTGCGATGGCGAAGGCCGCGGTAGCACCCGAGGTCCATCAGCCGCTTGATGTTGATCGAGATCTCGCGTCGGAGATCGCCCTCGACCTTGGTCTCGGCCTCGATCACGTCGCGAATCGAGCGCAGCTCGTTCTCGTCGACGTCGTCGGTGCGCTTGTCGAGCGCGACCTTGGCCTTCTCGAGGATGACCTTCGCCTTCGACTTGCCGATCCCGAAGATGTAGGTGAGCGCGATCTCCATCCGCTTGTTGCGCGGAAGGTCTACGCCGGCGATGCGAGCCATTAACCTTGCCTCTGCTTATGGCGCGAGTTCTCACAGATGATGCGAACGACGCCCTTGCGCCGCACCACCTTGCACTTGTCACAAATCTTCTTCACCGACGCCCGAACTTTCATGACTTCACTCCCAAAAAGCGGAAAAATGCCCGTCCAGAAAGGGCCGCACCTTATACATCCCGGTTCCGGGCATGGCAAGTGAAAACCATCACGCCCGGCTCAGCACCACCGGACCGTTCGCCGTGATCGCCACCGAATGCTCGAAGTGCGCCGACAAGCTGCGATCTTTGGTGACCGCGGTCCAGCCGTCCTCGAGCACCTCGACCTCCGGCTGACCGGCGTTGACCATCGGCTCGATCGCGAGCACCAGCCCCTCTTTCAGGCGGAGCCCTCGACCGGGCGAGCCGTAGTTCGGCACCGGCGGGTCCTCGTGCATCTTCTTGCCGATGCCGTGGCCAACGAAGGTGCGCACCACCGAAAAGCCGAGCGGCTCGACGTGCGACTGGACCGCCCAGCCGATGTCCTGCAGCCGATTTCCCGGCACGCACTTTTCGATCGCCAGGTCGAGCGACTGGCGGGTCGCGTCGATGAGCTTCTGGGTCTCGGCCGAGACCTCGCCGATCGGAATGGTGCGCGCCGAATCGCCGCAGAATCCGTCGACGAAGCAGCCAAAGTCGATGCCGACGATGTCGCCCGACTTGAGCACCACGTCCTTGCGCGGGATGCCGTGCACCACCACTTCGTTCACCGAGGCGCACAGCACCCGGGGATAGCCGTGATAGTCGAGAAACGCGCTCTTGGCGCCGAGCTCTTTCAGCTTGTGATCGGCGATCTCGTCGAGATCCCAGGTCGACGCGCCGGGCTTGCAGGCCGCCTCGACCGCGTCGAGCACCGCCGACACCGCCAAGTTGGCGCGGCGCAGCTTCTCGATCTCGTCGGCGCTCTTGAGAAAATATCCCATCAGGCTCCGCTCGCCAGCGCCTCGATGATGCGTCCGAGGACCACCTCGAGATCGCCGACTCCGTCGACCGCGCGCTCGAGCCCCGCCTTGCGGTAGTAGTCGACGAGCGGCGCGGTCTTGTCGTGGTACTCGCGCAGCCGCTGCGAGATCGCCTCGGGCTGATCGTCGGCGCGGGTGACGAGCGCCCCTCCGCAGGCGTCGCAGATTCCCGCCTGCTTGGGCGGATTGAGCCGGACGTGATAGGTCGCGCCGCACTTCGGGCAGGAGAGCCGACCGCCGAGCCGCTCGAGCAGCGTCGCCTCGGGCACCTGCACGTCGATCACCCGGAGCGGATCGCGTCCGAGCTTCTTCAGCACGGTGTCGAGCGCCTGCGCTTGCGGGATGGTGCGGGGAAAACCGTCGAGGATGAAGCCGAGCTTGGCGTCGTCTTTTCCGAGCCGCTCCTCGACCAGGCCCACCACCACCTCGTCGGGCACGAGCTGCCCGGCGTTCATGAAGCTCTCGGCCTTCTTGCCGAGCGGGGTGCCTTCGCGGCGGGCGGCGCGCAGCATGTCGCCGGTCGAGATCTGCGGGATACCGAAGCGCGCGGCCAGCCGCTGCGCCTGGGTTCCCTTGCCCGCCCCCGGCGCTCCCAGCAGGATCAGGTTTCGTTGCATCGTGCCTCGCTACGCGCGCTGACGAACGGCGCGACCGCGCACGCGCGGCCCCTTGGGCCCGGTGAAGCCCTCGTAGTTGCGCGAGATGAGATGGCTCTCGATCTGCTGCACCGTATCGAGCGCGACCCCGACGACGATGAGCAGGCTGGTGCCACCGAAGTAGAACGGCACCTTGAACCGATCGGTCATGAAGGTCGGCAGCACGCACACCGCCGAGATGTAGACCGCGCCACCGAAGGTGAGCCGGGTCAAGACCCGGTCGATGTACTCGGCGGTCGCCTTGCCGGGCCGGATGCCGGGGATGAAGCCGCCATACTTCTTCATGTTGTCGGCGACGTCGACCGGGTTGAAGGTGACCGCGGTGTAGAAGTAACAGAAGAAGATATTGAGCGCGACGTAGACGACGTTGTACCGCCAGTCGCCCGGCTGCAGCGCCTCGGAGAACTTCTGCATCCAGCTCGAGCCGACGAAGCCGGCGATCTGCGCCGGGAACATCAGGATCGACGAGGCGAAGATGGGCGGAATGACGCCGGCGACGTTGATCTTGAGCGGCAGGTGGGTCGACTGCCCGCCGTACATCTTTCTGCCGACCACCCTTTTTGCGTATTGTACCGGAACCTTTCGTTGGCCCTCTTCGCAGAAGATGATGACCGCGATGACCACCAGGACGATCGCCAGAATCACCGCGAGGTCGAAGGCGGTCATGTCGCCCTGGGTCGTCGACTTTTCGAAGAGTCGAACCAGCGCGTCCGGGAATCGGGCGACGATGCCGGCGAAGATGATGAGCGAAATGCCGTTGCCGATGCCGCGCTCGGTGATCTCCTCACCGAGCCACATCACGAACACCGTTCCGGCGGTGAGCGTGATGACCGTCATGATCTCGAAGCCGAGGCCGGGGCTGAGCACCACCTGGCCGTACTGGGCGTAGGAGCGGTTGTTGCCCTCGAGC
>JANWLJ010000241.1 GCA_025450955.1 Polyangium sp. (in: bacteria)
AACCTCGATCCCAAGCACGTCGAGCAGACCATCTTCGGCAACGTGCAGCAGGCGGCGGCCGACGCGAGCTATCTCGCGCGTCACGTCGGGCTGCGCGCGGGCGCGCCGATTCCGTCGCCGGCGCTCACCCTCAACCGACTCTGCGGCTCGGGGTTTCAGGCGGTGATCTCGGGCGCCGAGCAGATCCTCCTCGGCGACGCGGAGATCGTGCTCACCGGCGGGACCGAGTCGATGTCGCAGGCGCCGCACGTGGTGCGCGGGGCGCGCTGGGGGCTGCCGTTCGGAAAGCCGCAGCAGCTCGGCGACACTTTGTGGGATGCGCTGACCGATTCGTACACCGGGATGCCGATGGCGATCACCGCCGAGAATCTGGCGGCGCAGTATTCGTTGTCGCGCCAGGAGTGCGACGCCTATGCGCTGCGCTCGCAGAAGGCGTGGGCGGCGGCCAACGAGGCGGGGCGATTCAAAGAAGAGATCGTCGCCGTCGAGGTGAAGACGAAAAAAGGTCCGGTGCAGTTCGCCATCGACGAGCACCCGCGGCCGCAGTCGACGCCGGAGGTGCTCGCGAAGCTGCCGCCGGTCTTCAACAAGGACGGCGTGGTCACCGCCGGCCACGCCTCGGGCCTCGCCGACGGCGCGGGCGCGCGGGTGGTGTGCTCGAAGGAGGCCGGGCAGAAGCACGGTCTCAAGCCGCTCGCGCGGATCGTCAACTGGGGCGTGGCGGGCTGCGATCCGAAGATCATGGGCATCGGGCCGGCGCCGGCGATCCGGCGCGCGCTCGAGCGCTCGGGGATGAAGCTCGCCGACTTCGATCTGATCGAGGTCAACGAGGCGTTCGCGCCGCAGTACCTGGCGGTCGAAAAGGAGCTCGGGCTCGATCGCGAGCGCACCAACGTCGACGGCGGCGCGATCGCGATGGGCCATCCGCTCGGCGCCTCGGGCGCGCGCATCACCACCCACCTCGTCTACGAGCTCAGGCGGCGCGGCGGGCGGTTCGGCATCGGGTCGGCCTGCATCGGCGGCGGCCAGGGCATCGCCATTCTGGTCGAAGCGCTGTAAGCAAATGAGCGGCAGCGACAGCGACGGCGTGCTCGGCAAGCGGCCCGAGGAGCTGACCGAAGCGGACATCATCTACGACTGGAACGCGCTCGAGCGGCGCGGCTCTTTGTTCAAGCACAAGGTCTCGTTCTTCGACGAGACGCTGCGCGACGGGGTGCAGTGCCCGTCGGTGGTCGATCCCAAGATCGAGGACAAGATCAAGCTGGTGCACCTGATGAACGACGTCGGCATCGACCACGTCGACATCGGGCTGCCCGGCGCGGGGCGGCGCGCGCAGGAGGACGTGCTCGAGCTCGGGCGCGAGATCCGCGACTCCAAGCTCCACATCCAGGCGGCGTGCGCGGCCCGCACCCACTTGAACGACGTGAGGCCGATCGTCGAGGCCTCGCAGAAGCTCGGCATGCCGATCGAGGTGATGGCCTACATCGGCTCCTCGCCGATCCGGCTCTATGCCGAGGACTGGAGCCTGGAGGTGATGCTCCGGCGCTCCGCCGAGGCGATCGACTTCGGGGTGCGAAACGGGCTCAAGGTCACCTACGTCACCGAGGACACCACCCGCTCGCGGCCCGAGGTGCTGGCGGCCCTCTTCCGCAACGCGATCGAGCACGGCGCGCACCGGCTCTGCCTGTGCGACACCGTCGGGCACGCCACTCCCGACGGGATCAAGAACCTCATCCAGTGGACCCGCAACTTCGTCTCCTCGATGGGGGTCTCGGTAGGCATCGACTGGCACGGCCACAACGACCGCGGGCTCGGGGTCACCAACACCATTCACGCGCTCGAGTACGGCGCCGATCGCGCGCACGGGACCGTGCTCGGTCTCGGCGAGCGGGTGGGCAACGCGTCGCTCGATCAGGTGCTGGTCAATTTGAAGCTGCTCGGCGAATTGCCGGGGCACGATCTGTCGAAGCTCTTGCTTTTGTGCCGGCTCACCGCCAAGGCTTGCCACGTCCCGATCCCCTACAACTATCCGCTGGTCGGCTCCGACGCGTTTCGCACCGCGACCGGCGTGCACGCCGCGGCGATCATCAAGGCGGAGAAGAAGGGCCACGCGTTTTTGGCCGATCGGATCTACTCGGGCGTGCCGGCGGGGCTGTTCGGGCGCGAGCAGGAGATCGAGATCGGCCACATGAGCGGCGAGTCGAACGTGCTCTACTGGTTGCGCAAGCGGCACATCGATCCCGAGGCGGAGCTGGTCGCGCGCATCCTCGGCGCGGCCAAGGGCACCGACCACCTGCTTACCGAAGACGAAGTCCTCCAGGTCATCAAAGAACATCGCGCCGAGAGCGCGAAGAGCGCGGACAGCGCAGGGAAGACCGGCTAAATGGCAATGAGCGGAAGTGGCAGCAACAATCTCCAGTTCAGCGGCGTGAAGGTCTTTTCGGCGACCATGGCGCAAGAGCGCGATCAGCTCGGCGAGAAGATCACCCAGTGGCTCAAGGCCAATCCGGGCGTCGAGATCATCGACAAGATCGTCACCCAGTCGAGCGACGAGGCGTTTCACTGCCTCGCGATCACGCTCTTTTACAACGCGTCCGCGACGTAGCCGGCAGGCCGGGGCAAGCCCCGGCGCTACGGGAGCTTGAGCGCGCCCGGCTGGGTGAGCTGCAGGACCACGTAGATCGCCAGGATGAGCCCGAGCATCACCAGCGAGAACAGCTCGTAGGGCACGCGCTCGACCAGCTTGCGCGGCGCGAACAGCCGGCCGC
Source organism: Polyangium sp. (in: bacteria) (assembly GCA_025450955.1). Classification (GTDB taxonomy): domain Bacteria; phylum Myxococcota_A; class Polyangia; order Palsa-1104; family Palsa-1104; genus JANWLJ01. Next base: position 2,769 of record JANWLJ010000241.1, read on the forward strand.
GCGAGCGCTTGCGGATCTTCTTGCGCACCCCGCCGACGAACCCGCTCGGCGCCACCATCCGATGGAGCTGCCCGACCGCGCCCACCGCGCGCTCGAAGCTCTGATACTCGCGCCGGCAGACGACGCACGCGCGAAGGTGCTCTTCCAGAGCGCCCGCCTGCTCGGCGGCCAGCTCCTCGTCCCAGTAGGCGCTGAACAGCTCCGCGGCCTGGGTATGGTCCACTTGATCCATCATAGTTCTACCTGAGCAGCTTCGCCATGTGGTCCTTGAGCTGGAGCCGGGCGCGGTGCAGCCGCGACTTGACCGTCCCGAGCTCGAGCCCGGTGATCGACGAGATCTCTTCGTAGCTCAAATCCTCGACGTCGCGGAGGATCACCAGCACCCGGTGCTCCTCGTCGAGCTGGGCGATGCCGGCCTGGACCGAGCGCTCGAGCTCGAGCCCTTCGAGGATCGCGTCGGGGCCGTCGATGTGCGGGCGCATCGCGCTCGGCTGCGCGTCCTGCATCTCGCGCTCGGCCGCCTCGTTGAGCTCGCCGGTCGCTTTGTGAAAACGGCGCCCGAGATATTTCATCCGGTTCTTGCAGTGATTGGCCGCGATCCGGTAGAGCCAGGTCGAGAACTTGGCCTCACCGCGAAAGCTGTCGATCGCTTTGAAGACGGTGACGAACACCTCCTGCGCGACGTCCTCGGCCTCCTCCTGGCTGCCGAGCATCCGGTAGACCAGGTTGTAGACCTTGTGCTGATACAGCCGCACCATCTCCTCGAACGCGCGCTCGTCGCGCTTTTGGAGTCGGCGGATGAGCATCCGCTCGCGCAGGGTCATGCCGATGAAGGCGGCATGCCCGCCCATGCATCGTTAGACCCCAGAGGCGCGCGCGAGTTCCCGCGAGGATGAAACCCGGCTTCAATTAACAAACAGGCGGAGGCCGAGCATGAGGAAGTTCTCGATGCCGCCCTGCACCTTGGTCCGGTAGCCGAGATCGATGGCGAAAGAGGGAGAGACATAGCCGAGGCCGAGCGACAGAAAGGTCGCCGGCAGCCCGGAATCGTACACCACGCCGGCGCGGATGGGCACCTTGCCCGCGATCAGCCACTCGAGGCCGGGGCCGAAGCGAGCGGTCACCCGCGAGTCGAGCGTGATCTTCCCGGTCATCGCGTCGATTTTGTAATTCTGATAGCCGGTGAAGTTGATCACGCTGTCGAAGTTGATGGTGAGCGACTCGATGGGCGAGAAGCCGACCCCGAGGCCGAGCGAGAGCGGCGACTCGCGGCTGCCGTGATCCCACAGGTTGTAGCCGACCGCGGCGATGCGAAATTTGTTGCCGAGGCGCACCAGCATGCCGACGTCGAAGGTGACGCCGTTGACGGTGTCGAGGGTGAGGTGGCTCGGCATGGTGCCCGAGGGCAAGGGCGCGGTGGTGTCGAAGTGGAGATACTTCGCGGTCGCCCCGAGGATGAAGCTGTCGCCGAGCGGGACCGAGAGCGACAGGCCGGCGGCGTGGCCGGTGCGGGTGATCTGCGCCGAGTCGACCTGGCCGCCCGCCCAGTTGAAGCCGAGCCGCGGGGTGGCGTAGATGTACGAGTAGAACAGGCCGGCGGCGACCCGCGAGGTGATCGAGTCGACCACCGAGACGTTGACGTTGTGGCCGAGCTGCTCGACGTTGAACCCGTAGTCGGCCTCGATCGCGTACTGCCGGATCATCGACATGCCGGCGGGATTGAGCAGCGGCCCCTCGGCGCCGGTGGCGTCGGTGCGCATCGCCTCGCCCATCCCGAGCGCGCGCGCTCCGGGAAGATCGGCCTGCGCCCGCGCGACGCTCGCAGCTCCCACGAGCACCACATACAGCAGGGCGACGACCGGACGGCGCATCGAATCTCCTCGCCGTCCGAACACTCGACGGCGTCATCATCCTATCCAACGGAGATCCCCTGTCCAACATTTCACGCCGCCTGCTCCGAACGAAGGAGCCGACAAGATTCGGCGAAGCTGTAGTAGTCGTCGGCGGCGACGATCACGTGATCGAGGAGCGCGATGCCGACCAGCCGGCCGGCGTCCGCCAGCCGAAGCGTGAGATCGGCGTCGGCGTCGCTCGGCTCGCGATCTCCGCTCGGGTGGTTGTGGACCACGAGCGCCGCCTGCGCCGACTCGCGCAAAAGCGGGCGGAACACGTCGCGCGGCTCGACGTAGACCAGGTTGGCGGCGCCGACGCAGGGGACGAAATGGGTCACCAGCCGGTTGCGGGTGTCGAGGCCGAAGACGTGCAGCTCCGCGCGCTCGAGCCCGGCGAAGTGGCCGCGCAGCCGAGCGTGAACGTCGCGCGCGCTCTTGATCGAATCGCCGCGCTGGAGCGGAACCGCGAGCGTGCGCCGGCCGAGCTCGAGCGCGGCCTTGAGCCGGCGCGCCCGCGCCTCGCCGAGCCCCGAGCGCGCCAGCTCGGCGACGCCCGCCTGCGCGAGGAGCTGCGCGGTGGGAAACAGCTTTGCGAGCGGCTCGGCTCCCGCACAAGGTCCGAGCGCGATCGCGATCAGCTCGCGATCGGAGAGCGCGGCGCCGTCGGTGGGCGGAAGGGAGCGCAGCAGTCGAGCCGGCATGGACGGGTGAGCTAGCAGCTCGCGTGCCGAGATCTGGCGGCGATTTTTCGCGGAGATTCGATACTGGAGCGCGGGCGCGTCCGCGAGCCGGGCGTGGTTCGTCCGGCAGCCGGAAAACGGCGAGCTCGATCCCGATGCAAAGCGATCGACGGCGAGGCGCAACGGATCTATGGATGGAGGGTGCGCGCGATCTTGATCACCCTGCTCGCGATCGGCGGGGCGGTGCCGGCAGGAATGGTGCGGGTGCCGGCCGGCGCGTTCGAGATGGGCGGCGGGCCGCAGGCCGACGAGCGGCCGCGCCATTCGGTCACGCTCGGAGAATTTTTGATCGATCGCGACGAGGTGACCCGCGACGAGTACCAAAGCTGCGTGAGCGCGCACGTCTGTAAAGCTGCGAGCGGGCCTGCGGCGGCGGCGAAGGTGCCGGTCACCGGAGTGAGCTGGCGCGACGCGCAGACCTATTGCCGGTTCGTCGGAAAAAGGCTGCCGACCGAAGCGGAGTGGGAAAAAGCGGCGCGCGGCACCGACGGGCGGATCTATCCGTGGGGGAATCAGCCGCGCTGCGATCGGGCGAATTTTGGAAACTTCGAGGGCGAAGGGCGCTGTCCGAAAAATCCCGGGCGGCCGGTGGCGGTCGGGTCCTATCCCGCCGACTCGCCGTATGGCGCGCGCGACCTGGCGGGCAACGTCTGGGAGTGGGTGGCCGATTATTACGACGCGCACTATTACCGCCATTCGCCCGCGCGCGCGCCGCGCGGACCGGAAAAGGGCGCGAGCCGGGTGGTGCGGGGCGGCGCCTGCT
>JANWLJ010000242.1 GCA_025450955.1 Polyangium sp. (in: bacteria)
ATCGCGCTGGTGATCGCGGCCATTACCGTCGCGGGCGGCGCCTTCGCCCGGCAGCGCTATCACGCCCTGTTCGAAGCGAGCGACGCGCTCGGCAAGGAGCCCGCCACCTCCGCGCTCGATCGCGCCGCAGCCCGGCTCACCGTCACGCTCGCGCCGCACCGCCACCGGCTTCAGGTGCAGGTGCTCTCGATCGCCGCGATCGCGGCGGTGCTGTTCGGCGGGCTCGCGCTCTCGCTTCGCTCGGCGCCCGACGGCTCGGCGTGGCCGCCGAATTGGCGCGCGGCGATCGACTCCCCGCGCGCCCTCTATCTCCTCGATGGCCGCCCCGCGCCGTCCCGCGTTTTATTGAGCGCGTCGTGTGAAGACAAAGCCGGTGCGCTAAAATGGAGCGCCTGCGACGCAGGTGGCTGCCGGCTGCGCGCCTTTGTTCCCTTGCGCGCCGGCGAGACCGTCACGCTCACCGCCTCCCGCGCCGCCTCTGCCGCGCTCCTTCTGCATCAGCGCGACGGCGCATTTTCTAGCGGCGACAGCTTCGGCCGCCGGGTCGCAGGCGCGCCGCTCGTCCCGAAAAAGCCGCTCGCGCTCACCGCCCCGCGCGCCGGCTGGTACGCGATCGATCTGACCTCGCCGAGCGGATCGCCGTCGCCACCGCTCGCGCTGTGCGTCGCGCTCGCGCCCCGCGCGACCTCGGCCGCCACGTCCCGACCGGCGACGTACTAGTCCCGCCGATCGGCGCTCCGTTGATTTTGCCAGCACGGGGCCTAAGCTCCCCCGGATGCTGCACCAAGACGAGATCAAGCGGCTAAAAGTTCTCGACCTGCCGCTCGAACGCGATGGCTTTTTGCGCTCGCTCATCCGGCATCTGGCCGGCGCGCTCCAGGACGTCGTCGGGCTCAAGGAGGCGGCCGGCTTCGTCACCATCGTCGGCCAGCGAATGGGCGACGAGATCAACTCCGCCTACCAAAACCAGCTCGGCACCGACCAGACCCTCTCGCGCGCGCAGGTCGCGGCGGTGCTGGTCGATCTGAAACGGCGGATTCAGGGAGACTTCTACATCCTCGACGAGACCGAGGACAATATCGTCCTCGGCAACCGGGCCTGCCCGTTCGGCGACAAGGTGCTCGATCGTCCGGCCCTCTGCATGATGACCTCCAATGTCTTCGGGCGCATCGCCTCGGAGAACCTCGGCTACGCCAAGGTCGTCATCGACAAAGCGATCGCCAATCACGATCCCGAGTGCCGGGTGGTCATTCATCTGCGTCCCACCGCCGAAGCCCAGGCAGCCGACGGGCGCGAATACGTCAAAGGCTGACGTGCAGCCGCCGGCGACGGTTGCGGCCCTGTGTGGTCTCGCGCGCCATCTTTCGCTCGTCGTCCTCACCACTGGCGGCGAGGTGATCGCGGCGACCGAAGCTGCCGAGCGCGCGCTGCAAAGCCGCCCCGCATCGATCGTCGGCCGCGCCTGGCCGGAGCTGTGCGCCGATCCGCCGGCGCGCACCCGCGCGTATCTCAGCCAATGCGCGCGCACGCTCGACCCGGTGCCCGGCGCGTTTCAGCGCGAGCTCGACGGCGCGCGGATTCGCTTTCGCTGTGAAGGCTACGCGGTCGCGGCGCCGGATCGGCCGGAGCGCGTCATCGTCCTGCAAATCAGGCAGCAGGAGAGGCAAGACCGTTTCATTACGCTTGGGCAAAAAATCGAAGAATTGAATATCGAAATCATTCGCCGCCAAAATAGCGAGCGGCAGCTCGCCGAGGCGCGGGCGCGAATCAATACCATTCTCGATCAGATGCCGGCCGGCGTGCTGCTCCTCGAGGCGCCCTCCGCGCGGGTGGTCTACACGAATCATCAGGCGGAGGAGATCGCCGGCGGCCCGATCGGCGGGGTCGACGGCTACTCTTGCTGGCGTCCCGACGGTCGCGCCTACCGCCCCGAGGATCTGCCGGTGGTCAGGGCGCTCGCGGGCGAGGTGGTCACGGCCGAGGTGATGCACTTTCTACGAGCCGCGGAAGAGCGGCGCGCGATCAGCGTGAACGCGGTTCCGATCCGCGATTCGGCGGGAACCATCGTCGCCGCGGTCGCCACCTATTACGACATCACCGAGCAGACGCGGCTCGAACAGGCCATGCACACCGCCCGCGCCGAAGCCGAAACCGCGAATCGCGCCAAGGATGAATTTTTGGCGATTCTCGGCCACGAGCTGCGCAATCCGCTGGCGCCGATTCTGACCGCGCTGCACCTCATGCAGCTGCGCGGCGTCGGGGCGGAGAAGGAGCGCGTCATCATCGAGCGTCAGGTCCGGCACCTCGCGCGCCTCGTCGACGATCTGCTCGACGTCTCGCGAATCACCAACGGAAAGATCGAGCTCAAACGCGAGCCGCTCGAGCTCGGCACCGTGGTCGCGAGAGCGATCGAGCTGGTCAGCCCGCTTTTGGAAAAGCGCCAGCACGATCTGGCCGTCGATTTGCCTTCCCGCGGACTGCTCGTCGAAGCGGATCCGGTGCGCCTGGCTCAAGTGGTTTCCAACCTGCTGCAAAACGCCGCCAAGTACAGCGACCCGAACGGGCGCATCTGGGTGAGCGGACGGCTCGATGCGGAGAGCCGGCAGGTCGTGCTCACCATCCGCGACGCCGGCTACGGAATCGCGCCCGAGATGCTGCCGAAGATCTTCGATCTGTTCATGCAGGAGCGGCAGCCGCTCGACCGCTCGCAGGGAGGCCTCGGCCTCGGTCTCGCCATCGTTCGCAACCTGGTGGACCTGCACGGCGGCACCGTCTCCATCGACAGCGAAGGCAAAGGGTGCGGCACCGAGGTCACCATCCGCTTGCCCGCGATCGTGAGGCAGGCGCGGGCGGGCGAGCGCGGCAGCGACGGACGATCGAGCTCGGCGGCCGGTGCGGCGACGTCGCGCATCTTGGTGGTCGATGACAATCAGGACGGCGCCGAGCTGCTCTCCGAGGCGCTCCATGCGCAGGGACACGCGACCCGCGTGGCCTACGACGGGCCGGGCGCGCTCCGGATCGCGCGCGATTTCGCGCCGCAGATCGCGCTGCTCGATCTCGGCCTGCCGGTGATGGACGGCTTCGAGTTGGCGCGGCGCCTGCGCGAGCAGCCTGGGCTCGAGCGGATCCAGCTCATCGCGGTCACCGGCTATGGACGAGATGAAGATCGCGGACGCTCGAGCGGCGCCGGATTCAACGCCCACGTGGTCAAGCCGGTGGACCTCGACAGCCTGGAGCCGCTCATCCGCGAGCTGCTCGACAGGCAGGCGCTCTGACCGGGTCGCGTCGCGCGGACGATCGCCGCGGTATGCTCGGCTGCGCAGATCGTGTCCTCGACGCACGCGCACACCGAGGCGCTCCTCGACGAGCTGCGCCGCCTCTGCCCGGGTCGGGTCTCGACCACTCCGCCCGATCGCGTCGCCTACGCGCGCGATCTCTGGCCGCGCGGGCTCATCGGCATCGCCGCCGGCGAGGTCGCGCCGCACCCGCCCGACGCGGTGGTCTGGCCGACCTCGACGAGAGAGGTCTCCGAGATCGTCCGCGCCTGCGCCCGCGCCGGCACTCCGATCGTTCCCTTCGGCGCCGGCTCGGGCGTGTGCGGCGGCGCGTTGCCGCTTCACGGCGGGATCGTCGTCGACTTAAAGCGCATGCGCCGCATGGTCGCGCTCGACGCGCCGGCCGGCGCCGCCACCTTCGAGGCCGGGATCTTAGGCGATCACCTCGAGCACGAGCTCAACCGCCGCGGCTACACCATGGGCCACTTCCCGTCGTCGATCATGTGCTCGACCTTCGGCGGCTGGCTGGCGGCGCGCTCGGCGGGCCAGCTCTCGACCCGCTACGGCAAGATCGAAGACATGTGCCGCGCGCTCACCTTCGTCGACGGCACCGGCGAGATCCATGAGCTCGAGAGCGGCGGCACGCCCGACCTCGTCCAGCTCGTCCTCGGCTCCGAAGGCACGCTCGGCCTCATCACCCAGGCGACCTGCACCATCCATCCGCTTCCCGAGACGCGCCTGTATCGCGGCTGGTCGTTTCCGCGGGTCGCCGCCGGCTGCGAGGCGATGCGGCGGCTGCTTCAACGCGGCCTCCGTCCGGCGGTGGTGCGGCTCTACGACGAGCTCGATTCATTTTTGAATCGCCGCGGCGGCCATGCTCAGGAGAGTGTGCCGCCGGTCAGCGTAGGCACCGCGCTCGAAGACTGGCTGGCGATGCTCCGCCCGAGCGGCCGCGCCGGCGACTGGAAGCGCCGCGCGATCTCGGTCGCGCTCGCCCGTCCCGATCTGGTCAATCGCGTCGCGGGAGCTCTTCTGCCCTACGCGCAGTCGGGCTGCCTCTTGGTGCTCGGCTTCGAGGGCGAGCGCACCCTGGCCGAAGCCGAAGCACGCGCCGCCTCGGTCGAGCTCGAGCGCGCCGGCGGCACTGATCTCGGCCCCGGCCCGGGCGAGCGCTGGCTCAAGAACCGCTACGCGATCAGCTTCCGCATGTCGAAGGTCTTCGACGCCGGCGCGTTCGTCGACACCATGGAGGTGGCCGCGAGCTGGGACCGCCTGCTCGATCTCTACACGGCGGTGCGCCAGGCGATCTCGCCGATGGCGTTCATCATGGCCCACTTCTCCCACGCCTACACCGACGGCTGCTCGATCTACTTCACCTTCGCCGCCCGCGGCGGCTCGCGCGGCGAGGCCGAGCGCAAGTACGACGCGATCTGGCGCGCCGGTCTGGCCGCCGTCAGCCGGGTCGGCGCCACCATCAGCCATCACCACGGAGTCGGGCTCTCCAAGGCGCCCTTTATGCCCGAGGAGCACGGCGAGGCGATGGCGATCTATCGCGCGCTCAAAGACGTGCTCGATCCCTCGCAGGTGATGAACCCGGGGAAGATGGGGCTATGAAGCGCGACCCGGGCGCCTCGCTCGAGCTCATCGAAGAGCGGCTGGCCGGCGCGGTCGGCGCCCAGCACCTGCGCACCTCGGACGGCGCGGTCACCGTCCATCCCGGCTCGGCGGCCGAGATCGCCGACGTGATGCGGGTGGCGCGCGAGGTCAACCTCCCCGTCGGTGTGGGAATTTTATGCGGCTGCATCATTGATTTGATGCGAATGCACAATATTCTCCATCTCGACGAGACCTCGCTCCTGGTCTCGGTGCAGGCGGGGATCACCTTCGACGCGCTCGAAGAGGAGGTCTCGCGCCGCGGGCTCACCCTCGGCCCGTTGCCGGCGTGGGCGCGCGGGCGCACCGTCGGCGCGCTCCTGTCGGCGCCGCACCCGTCGGAGGCCTCGCCGCGCACCGGCCGCTTCACCCGCGCCTGCGCCGGGGTGGCGGGCCTGCTCCCCGACGGGACCGAGGTCGTCACCCGGGTGGCGCCGCGCAAGGCGACCGGCCCCGACCTCATGCACGCGCTCGTCGGCGGGCGCGGCACGCTCG
>JANWLJ010000243.1 GCA_025450955.1 Polyangium sp. (in: bacteria)
AGCTCCTGCTCGTCGATGACCTGGCCTTCGATGCGCAGCGTGCCGACCGGATCGGGATCGATAGCGACCGCCATCCTCACCGGAAACTCCGCGAAGGTACCGACGTTCGCCGGAGGCGGCGAGCGCTTTCCGCCGTCGGCGCTCTTTGCCGTCGAGACCGGCGCGGTCGGCATCAGCTTCCAGGTCACGCCCGCCGCCAGCAGCGCGGCGGCGAGCGCCAACCAGAGCCATCGATTTTTCCCGCTACGGCTTTCCATCACCGTCGCCCGGCGAGAGAGATTTTTCAAAGATGAACTGTTCGAGCACCTCGGCGAAAAAGACGCGCGACGACTCGAACCCGAGCTCCTTGGCGTGGAGCTCCAGCCCACCCTCCATCTTGCGGAAACGCGATTCGTACCAGGCCAAAATCTGCGCGTAATCCGCGCCGGCGTCCTCGAAGGTCGGATTGATGATCCCGGTCTCGCGGAGGTGATGCTTCTTCGCCGTCATGGTCCGCCACGCATCCGGAAAGGCGCCCCGACGGCGCAGCTCGGGTGCGAGGAACGTGCCCGATTCGGCCGCGTAGTGCGCGAGCAGCTCATCGCAGAGCGCCTCGAGCTCCACCAGCCGCGACAGCCCCGCCCGATCCAGTCGGTTCGCCTCCATCCAGCCGTTGGTGGCGGCGATCGACAGCAGCCCGCGCGCGCGACGAAAGCGCTCGGCCGCTTCCTGCAGGCGGCGGCCGCTCACCCGCAACCCGAGCCGCGACGCTTCGCGCTCGACGAGCAGCAGGAGCAGACAGCCGCGACGGACGTCGGGAAAATCAGGCGCGGTCACCCGCACGTGATCGCGCAGCGCCTCGAAGTTGTTCGCGCCGTCGCCGGTGGGCAGCTCGGCATCCACTTGATTCACCACCTCGGTCATCTTGAGCCAGAACGCCGTCTTCTCGAGCTGAAAGCCGGGCGCCGCGCGGGTCTCGGACGCCGGCTCGGTGCGCAGCCTCTCGAGGAGCGCCACCGCATCGTCGCGCTTGAGGTTGGGCCGAACGCGCCGGACAAACCCTCTCAGCCGCTCTAGCTCCGGCGCCGGCAGCTCCGCATCCGCCCCTGCGGAGAGGATCGCATCCCAGGATCGCTCGGGATAGAAAATGCTCTTGGCGATGGCGGTGAGCGACTCCCGGGTTTGCGCCGAGATCGCCTCCTCGCGCTCGGCGCGCTCGAGCGCGTCGCGCACGTTGACCATCGCTTCCGAGAGACAGCGGTACCCATCGGCCGCCGGGCCGTGGACCACCGCCACCTCGTCGTCGTCTTCGATCTCGCCGCTCCGAAAGGCCTCGAAGATCTTTCCCACGCCCTCCATTCCGAAGGGATGAAGCTCGGCGGCGCGAAGCGCGCCCATGCTAGAGGCGCCGAGCACACGCGCCCCGCTCTCCATCGCAAACAGGATCTCTTTGTGCCAGACGCTCGGCACCTGCTCGAAGAAGCCGTCGATGATCGCAACCACCTTCGGCTTCTTTCGGATCAGCCGGAACATGTCGCCCATCGCGACCGGCGGCAGATAGATCGCGCTCGGCAGGATCGCGCGCGCCTCGTCGAGCGGCAACGAGGGGCCGAGAAACACGTAGGTGCTCGGGCGAGCATCGGAGCTGGTCACGGCCGACCCACTCTCGGTCGGCATCGGCTTGCTCATGACCCACGCTCCATTTGCGCGGCGCGCGTGCGGGCGCGCTTTCCCGGCGCGTAGCTGGCGGCAAAGCTCATCGCCTCGAGCCCAGGAACCACCACTTTGACCACCGGGATACCGATGTCGGGCTTGGTCAGATCGGCGACAGCGACGCTGCGGATGCCGACCGAGCGCACCCGCTCGAGCAGCACCGCGAGATCGCCGTCGAAGCTCTCCGTCGCCAGATCCGATCGCGCGCTGAAAGCGAGCGTCGCCGGTGGAGTCGCCACGCTCCAGGCCATCTTCTGCAGGTCGTCCGCGTTGGTGCAGTGGCGGTAGTCGGCGTAGAACATATCGTCGCGGCTGCCGGAGATCATCGTCAACCGGCTCTGAACCGCCTCGCTGAGCGAGCGCATCAGCGCGACGGCCGGCGATAGATGACAGCCGTAGCCGGAGAACATTCCGATCTGCCGCCAACCCGGACGCGAGCCGCGCTCGAAGATGGCGCTCGAATAGGCGGGCACCCCGACGTCCGAGGTGATGTCCCAGGCGGCCGCGGTCACTCCGGCGCGCTCGAGCTGTTCGATGGCTTGTCGGCAATAGGGATCCGTGATCGTCGCGAGATCGAGCTGGCGCTCCTTGGTCTCCTCGGGGCGCTTGAGATTCCACATCGTCAGCGCATCCCGCTCGATAACCTCGCAAAGCGCGTGGCAGATCGCTTCGAGCAGGTGATTCCCCGAAGCGAGGCCATTTGTGCTCGTGAAGAAGGTGTTGCTCCCCCGGGTCGGCATCACGAAGTTGGTGGTGACCGACTCGTTCGCGATCCAGGTGCGTCGGCCTTCGACCAGATCATATCCCTCGACGAACAACATCGGCACGTCGGTGCGCAGGATCGCGCCCTGCCGCAGCGGCAGCTCGGTCACGTCGACCACTGGCTCGGTTTGGCTGAGCGCCCGATACGAGTCGTAGCGGAAGGGCAGCTCGATCCGCTCGCCGTGCCACGATTCGATCGACTCCATCATCGCCGACGCCTTGGCCGAGTCGCGATCGATCCCTTTTCCCTGCGAAACCGATAGCCCGCGGGAGTTCGGTCGGATCGCGACGTAGACCGGCATGCCGATGGCGTCGAGCCCGGTGACGTTGGCCAAGCGGGTGATGCCAAAGCGGGGCAGCAGCGGCGTGTAGGCTTTCACCGTCTCCTGCGGGCTGCGGGTGCGGTGGGTGCCGAGCCGATACTGCTTGGAGGCCACCTGTTGCCGTCCGAAGAGTTCCATCCGCCAGGTCCCTCCTTTACCCGAACCGCCGTCGGCGGTGAAACAGCACCGTCGTGAGGGCCAGCACCCCGGTCGCACACACCAAGACGGCCCCGCTCAACACGGCCAGGTTTCTCGCCAGCGCGTCGACGAAGCCTTCGATCCCGAGCGTTTTCGACAGCACCTCGAGATTGCCGAGCACCGTCACGAAAATCCAGATGAACGGAAACGGCACCCACACCGCCTTCTCCGAGTCGAAGATCATTGCGGTCGCGAGGAAGAGGAAGTTATTCAGCACCTGGCATGCGAACAACAACAGCACCAGCCCCACCGATCCGTCCAAGCGACCGTGGATGTGCCCGAAGCGCACGGCGAGCGCGTAATAGGCGGCGAGCGCCACGAAGTTGCAGACCACCAGAATCAAATTGGAGGTGAACTTTCCGAGCACCAGCTCGGCATCGCTCACCGGCAGGGTCTTGAGAAACAGAAAGGCGCGGTGCTTCTCCTCGGTCACCATGGTGCGGAAACAGAAAATGAAGCCGGCGATGCAGCCAAGGAGCTGAACGATCAAGACCGGAACCGCCGGCGGAACGAACTTCGGCAGTTGCACAAAGAGGATCTCGCAGCTCGCGATCTCGAAACCGACCAGCACGGGCACGAAGAAGCGCTGCTGCCAGAGATCCTTGGCCGCCAGCCTCCAGACGTTCACGATACCGCCTCTCTCGCAGCCGGGTGTTGCGAGCCCTCCCCGTCGGAGCGATAGGTGAGCAGCATCTTGCGGACCGAGAGCGCCGCCGGCACCACCATCCCAATCGTCAGCGTCCAGAACAGGAGCGCTCCGTGCGGGCTCCAATGGGTGAGAATTCCGTAGACCTTACCGACTGTCGCGGACAGCGCAATTACGATGAACGCGACCGCGACCAACCCGTAGAGCAACAGGATGGTCTTTTCACGGCGGGACAGCCGGGTGGCGCGCCAGGAGCGCCCCACCCACGGAATAAGCGATATCACGTAAGCAAACGCACGCGGCCGAAGATTTCGGACCCGCACCAGATCGCTGAGAATGAAATATCCGTCGAGCCGCAGAAACGGAATGAGGTTGATCAGGATCCGGGTAATCAAGATGATCGCGAAGATGAATGCGATCTGATTCGGTGCGGAATAGTGCGGGGTCCAATACCAGACCCCAATCGCGAAGGTGAATAGAAAGCTCTCGATATAGACTCCCGCCAGCGACACGACGATGCGGTGAACACGGCTGGGAAACAGCCACGAGTCGGTAACGTCGGTATAACACCCGGGCTGCAGCAGGTAGAGAATGAATCCCATCGCGCGCACGTCGCCGCCGAATCTCATGCACGCCATCGCGTGACCGGTTTCGTGCAATACCGCCGAAAAGAAGAGCAGCGCGTAGGCGGCGACCCACCAGCGAAAGAACTGGAATATCAAAAACGAATACCAAAATCGCTTCAGATCGCGGGTGATGAGAAATATCGAACCGGCGAACAACAGTGCGAGCACCATCAAGCCGGGGTAGCTGAAGATCGGAAAGAACACCTTGGAGAGCGGGCGGAAGACCGGCGACGGATTCTTTACGCCGAGCTTGAGGTAGAAGGGGTTGTACTTGGTGAGGGCCGCCATCCAGCGCTGACCGGGCCTGACCGGCTCGGACGCGGCCGGCGGACCGCCGTCGAGCAGTCCGGCGCGCTGCACCTTGGCGAGGAAGCTGGTCACGTTCGCCCGCACCCGCTCGACCGCGTCCGGAGTGCCGGACATTCGCGCGATGAGCTCGCTGACGGTGGTCTTGCCGTCGAGTGCCCGGAGAATCTTGATTGACGCTTGATTGAATCCGTACACCTTGCCAGTGCCGGTATCCTGGACGACGAAGTAGGGCTTGCCGGCTTCATCCTGCTCGACGATCACCAGACCGTCGCGAAGCCGATAGACCACATCCTGCTGCTGTTCCGCCGGCTCGATCATGCGAAGGGATGAGGCATGGGGTTCAGCTCCGCGGCGTCAGTGTCACGCGAGCGATGGCCTAGCAGTCGCGGCACCTGGTAGAGCCGCCGGTGAGAGAGCCAGGGGTAGCGATGATCGGGGTGGAGCGGGACCGCGCCGGGCACGAACACCTTGACGGCCTGCAGCCCCACTTCTCGGATCTCCCGGGTGGTCAAATCGACCGCCACCACCTCCTGCTCGAGATTGGCCATCCGGGTTAACACCCGCGTCAGGTGTGCGCCGTCCTCTTCGGCCGCGCGCTCGCCGCCGTCGGAGATCGGCTCCTCCTCGGGAGAGGCGGTGAGGAACGCCAGCGCCTCCTGATGATCTCTTTGCAGGTAGACCAAGCTGTGCCACTCCCAGTCCACCACGTTGGAAAAATCGGGCGCTGCCTTCCAGCGCTCGGCCGCGCCGGAGACGACCAGATCGCCCTGGCGGCAGGCTTCGAAGATCGCCTCGTGACAGGCCGAGCGCGCCGCCTCCACCTCGCTCGCTCCGGCGCCGAGGCCAATCGTGATCAGCCGCCGCGAGCCCACCCAGGTCTCGAGCACCGCCATCACTGCCGGGACGCCAAGATCGTTGGTCATCCGAACGAAGACGACCGCGGAGTTTCCGCGCAGCGAACGAGCGAGCTCGCGCCCGAAGCAGGACTCCGGCTCGACCCGCAGCCGCGGCAGCGAGAGTCGGTTGGCCCATAAGATCGCGAACGCGTCGCGCTCGCAGACTTCGTAGATCCCCTCGAGGCAAGCGCGCGCCCAGGACCCATGACACGCCATCCCTGTCGACGTGCTAGGACCGAGCCACTCGTCCTCGCGGGTGGCGCGATACGGCACATAGACAAACGCTGCCGGCACATAGGCCGGTCTTCCAGTGACCAGCGACCGCCCCATCGCCCAGTAGATATCCGAATCTTCCGTCAAGCGGCGAAACGGAAAACCGGCGCTCTGGTATTGCCGCTCGGCGTAGAGCGGAAAGCGCTCGCCAAAAAGAAAGGGCCCATGGCTCGTCGGTCGCGCACGGATGAGCTGCGAATAGTCCACAAAGGCGGCGCAGTATCGCTCCGCCGATTCCAGGAGCGCATCGTGAAAACAGGCGGACAGGCTGAGGTGTCCGCGCGCCAGCTCCGGCGCGGCGCCGCCCATCGGCAAGACGCGGCAGTCGGCCATCCGTGCGGCGATCATCGCCACCGACGGGCGTCCCTCAGGCGGCGGCGTCAGGACGAGTCGGCGAACCAGACCAGTCTTTCGGCTGATCAGCAGGCGCGACAGACGGTCGACCGATTCAACCATTCACCGGCCTCCGTGGATCCGGGGTCGACTGGCCGATCGAAAACAACATCATCACGTGCTCGTCGACGTTGTCGACTTGAATGAACTCTCCGACCTCGTTGTCGAAGAAGCCGCCGATCGCGCAGGTGCCGAGCCCGAGAGCGGTGCCTGTCAAATAGAAACTCTGTAGCACTGCGCCAACGTCATAAGAGAGGAACCGATATCCGCGAAACAGGTATTTCGAGACGGTCCTCGGCAGCACGGCGGTGATGGCGAATAGCACCGAGCAGGTGGCCGCCAGCTCCCGATAGGGGGTCAGGTTGCGCCCCAGAAACTCGTCTCGAATCGGCCCGGACCGCAAAAGCTCGAGCGAATGGTCGACGACGCAATAATGATATAGCCCGGGCTCACATCCTTCGACGTTGAATACGAGCGGGTAGATCTCCAGGGGATACAAACCGCCCGCCGAAGGCGACGCGCGAAAACGCATGAAATCGTGCGGTCGATTGGGGAAGTCGGTCGTCAGCGTCGGCCCGTACGTGTTCCGCAGCACCGCAGAGAGCTGCTCGGCGCTGATCGACTCTCCCGAGAAGCTGCTGAGCTGCGAGCGCCGCCGCATCAGCGCGTCCTGCAAGCGGACGTCCCCCAACTCTCCCTCGGGAAGTTTGATCTTCGGAAAACCGGCGTAGGTCTTCCACGAGCGGGACATCATCACGATCAGCTCCGGATCGCGGGTGATGGTGCTCACCCGGCGCGCCAACGCGTCGTAGTTCCGCCGCGTGATCTTCGTGCCCTCGTGATAGACCTCGGTTTCGTAGTGATCGTCGTTCTCGAAGAGGTCGACCATCGAGTAGCTGAGCGAATCGAACGTTTTCCTCTTCGACATTCACGGCTCCGTTCTATGGAAACGGGTGAGGGACGCGGTTCAGGTGGTCGCCCACTTCATCCCCATAACCGAGGATTTTCGGCACCGAGCGAAGGCGCGGCGAACCGACCGCCGGCAGCGTCGAGGTCAGCGGCACCGAGCCCGGCAGGAATACCTTGCAGACGTGCAAGCCGGCAGCGGCGATCTCCGGCGTGGTGATATCGAGCTCCACCGCCTCGAGCCCCACGGACGCGACCCGTTCGAGACAGATTTGCAGCGCGGCTTCGGGTGTCGCCGTCGGATCCGGCGCAGCATCGGGCACGCGCCGGCGGGGAGTGTCGAGGAGAAATGAGAGGTGGTCGCGGGCGGTGGGCTCGGAGAAGAGGCGAACGTGGTCGCGAAAGCGCACCACGTTCGAGAAGTCGTCGGCAGGCCGCCAGTCCGGATCTTCTTTGAGCAGGTTCATCGCATAAAGGAAGGTGTGTGCGCTCTCGAGGAGCGCCTTGCGAATCGCGGCGCGCTCCGAGAGCCGGGTCGCCGCGCCGCAGCCAAAGACGGTGCGCCCCTGCCGCGTGCCCTCGGCGATGCAAAGAAACGACGGCACTCCGATATCGAGGGTGATGTCGAACAGGTGAAACTCGAGGCCGCAATTCGCGAGGTGCCGTTGAAAGAACGCCTCGTGCCCGGGATCAGCTCGAAAGTCCACTCGGGGGACGCGCATTCCGCGCATCCAGGTGATGACGAAGGCGTCCCGCTCGATCACCTCGTAGAGCCCGGTGACAAGGGCGCGAGTGCGATCGAAGTGGCTCGCTTGACCGGTGGAGACCGCCAACGAGACCAGATCGTTTTCGTCTTGCGGAACATAGGGAACATACACCAGAGCGGCGGGGACGTAGCGTCGCTCACCGGTCATCAGACAACGGCCGGCGACCCATCGAATGGGTCGATCCGCGCGCCACTGCGCGAAGGGAAACTGCGGGTGCTGGTACTGTGCCCCGCTGAAGAGCGCGAATCGATCCATACCAAGCGCCTCATCACCGAGCTCGGTCTTGGCCGCGTACACGAAGTCGCGATCGGTGTAGTGCGAGCAGCAGTAACGCTCCACCGCCTCACCGACGGCGCAGGCGACCGCCTCAGCCTCGGTGGTGCCGACCCCGCCGGTTCCGCCGACGATGTCGTTGTCCTGGAACACGGAGACCTTGGCCGGCTGCGTTTCGATGAAGTGCAGCCGGGGAAAGCCAGCGTCCGTCGGCACGGGGGTACAGCGCCGGACCAGACCGGCGCGTCCCCCAAAAGCGTCCCACTGCGGCTCGACCACCGTTCAACTCCAGATCCGCATCCTCGGGCTATCTCGGGTTGGGCCGCAGGCGGTGCAGCGCGGCAGCTTGGCCACCGCATGGAAGGTGATCTCCAGCTTGGACAGATCGAGCGAGAGCAACTTGCCGTAGGTCGCCGCCTCCGGGCCCCGACTGATCGCTCTTACGACTTCGATCGCGAGCAGCTCGGCGGGCCATTGCGCGAGCGGCGTTCCGGCGCTCGTGGACTGGTCTCCCTCTCGCATCATTTGCTCGAAGGGGCGGTAGCCCTCGAGGAATGCGACCCCGCGCTGGAACTGCTCGACGAAGCAGTGATGGCACGCGGTCACCTCTGGCACCACGGTTGGACCGATCTGGAAGATGCGCTCGTCGAGCCAGGCGACGGTGGTCCAGGGAAGGCGGAGCTCGAGCGCCGCTTCATTCACCGCCTCGAGCCACGGCTGAAACAGCGCCGGCCCCGAGGCCGCGATCACCGCGAAGGTCGCCCCTTCCAGACGGGAGCGCCACTCTTGCACCGAACCCGGCATCACGCTATCGCACTCGACCCGAATCTCGGGATCGTCGAACGCGAGCCGCTCCTTTAAGACCTGCGCCGATGGCCGCCCCTCGTCGTCCGGCGTGCAGATGGGGTTCTGCTCGATGTCCCGCGCGGACACCTTGGAATCGTCCACAACGGTGAGGTGAGCCAGCCCGAGATGGCCGAGCGCCGAGACCAGGGCGGCAGTGCCGATCCCGCCTCCGACCAGGAGCACCCGGGCCTGCCGAATGGCCCCGAGAACCTCGTAACGGCTGCCGGTCTGCGATCCGAAATAGCGCTGGACGGTCCCGTTATGCGACCAATCGATCGCGGGCTCGAACGACGGAGGTGGCAAGAGCTGCTCGACCAGCTCCTTTTCGATCAGCGCCTTGAGCACCGAGCGCACCCGCGCCGACTCGACCTTTCCATCGAGGCGGGCGACGATCTCCGCCTCGTTCAGGGTGCCATCGAGCAGCGGGAGCAAATTGGGCAGCACCTTCTGCACCGCACCGCCGCGCAGGCTCATGCTCCGCTTGGCAGAGCGAAGCTGGAGCTCGGCTTCGCCGATCGGGACCGCATAGTGCTCGACGATCCGCAGCGTCGGAGAGACCGCCGGCTTCGCCGCCTCCGCTGCGCCTTCCCCTTTTCTCTCCTGCATGAATCCCCTCGATGTCTCTAAAAGAACGAGACGTCATCGACCTGGAAGGCGAAGTTCCCCACGCTCTCCCCGGGCTTGCCGTAGGTGACGATGAAGAACGCCGAGACCTGACCGCGCGCCGCCGACCAGGGCACCTTGGTGCCCCAGGAGAACTGGGAGAGCTCGCTGAACGGAACCCGCACCTGCTTCCATTCGGGTCCGGCGGTGAACACGTAATGATGAAAGTTGAAGTCGGAGATCGCCTCGCTCTGAAAGCGGAGCATATACTGCTTGCCGTCGCCCTTGATCCAGAAGGAGACTCCGTGATAACGGCTCAGGTCGATCGGCGTCGGCTGTCCGTCCACCACCGGGCCGAGCGGAAGCGCCGCGCCGGCGAACGGAAAAGGGAAGCTCTCGACGCGTGCGGTTCCGGTCACCTGAAGGCAGCGCTTGCTCCCACTCGGCCCCCCGGCTACCAGCTCCGCCTTCGCGGTGGAGACCCCGCCCGCCCCCTTGTCGTCAATGGCCTGCCACTTGGTCGTGAGCGCCGAGCCGAGATCGGATTCAAAGTTGGAGAGCTCTACCGGCGGAGCGGGCAGCGCGGCCGAAGCCTTGGCCGACGCAGCGCTCGATTTCGGGGTGGCTTTGATGTGCGGTCGACAGGATCCGACGAGGAACAGGCCCATCGTCAGTGCGATCCACCGGCCGCCCCGCCTTGCCATGATCAGCCCTTCCCTTCCCATGCGGTGTTCGACGCGGGTGCATCGTGCGGGTCGGCTCGGACAGGTGTCAAGCGCAAACGGCGCGCGCGCCTCCGGCAGGAGGTCTGAACGAACACGAAGACTCACGGGCGGATGGCGCGAATTACGACGAGGAGGCCCAGCCGACGCAGCTGCACGAAGTGCAGTTGCAGCTGGTAGTACAGGCACAGGCGCCGTGCACGGCCAAAAGTGCGTTGCGATCTTCGAGCTCGACGATTTCCAGAAGGTCGGAGTCGTCCTCGGGCGAAAGTGCAGAGCGGTTGGTTTCGTCGATCATGTTATCCCCTTTGGTGTTTAGGCGACGCACCAAGCCACGCAGCTGCACGAGGTGCAGTCGCAGCTGGTGGTGCAGGCGCAAGCTCCGCTCAACTGCGGAACCCGATCTTCCAACTCCACGATCTCCAACAGTTCGTCTTCTGCTGGAGCCGCATCCAGCTTCATCTCGGATGCGTCATTGTCCCGCAGCGACATGTCAGAAGGTCACGACGCAGGAGCACGACGTGCAGTCGCAGGAGCAGGAACAGCCGCAGCCGAGCTCGACCTTGAGCGCGACGCGATCCTCGAGCTCCTGAAACAAGAGCTCATCGTCTCCGATGTCGATGATTTCACTTCCGCTTTGCGACTCCAATTCCTTCTTATCCATGGACACCTCCCAATCGCGCTTTCGCGCATTCAAGTCGACCAAAAACTCATATGGAATTTGAGAAAAAGGCTGGAATATCAGGCGAGACCGGCCGCTGACCGACGACTCCGCACCCACTCCTCGACCTCTCCATCTCCACCTTCCCCCGTGTCAGATGACACGCACTGCGACCAATCGGCATCATCACTACGCTCCCGAATGTCACTCTGTCAATTAAAAGAAGGGCTCATCCAACGATTTTGGGAATATTCGAATCGGGAGCTGCTTGACAACGCACAGCGTCGATTTTAGCCTGCCGAGAATCATGGGGGATCTCCTCGACGCGGCGGTTCCGAGCTTAAATCCGGAGCTCGAAGTGGTTGCCGCGCCGGACGGAACACTGGTCGCGCGGCTCGCGCCGAATCGCGCGGCGATGTTCGAAGGACCGGCCGCCAAGCTCCTTCGCCGACTCATCCCGCTCGTCGACGGTGCGAGCTCGGTCGAGAAAATCATAGAGAGGCTCGGCCCCGGAGTGCCTCCGCGGATCGCGCGCCAGCTTTTGGGACAGCTGGTCGGCACGGTGTTGATCTTCGATGCGGCCGCGCCGGCGCCAGCCGAGCGGCCGCGCGGAATCGCAGTGCTGTCCAACGGCGCCCTCGGCGAGATTCTCACCCGGCGACTGCGCGAAGCGCAGATCGCGGAGTGCACCGAGATTCGAGTCGGAGAGCTCGAAGGCCCGAACCGCGCGCCGGCCAGCCCGACGGTCGCGCGCGGCACCCGGCTCACGCTGGCGAACGGGGACGGGCAGCGCCTGACGACGGCGTGTCGCGGCGAGCTTGCGAGAGAGCACGACTTCGTGGTTTGCGCCCTGGAAGGAGTTCCCCTTCAGTGGATTCTCGAGGTGAACCAGGCGGCCCTCGAAGCGCCGGAGCGGACCTGGCTGTTCGTGGTCGCCGGACCCTCTGAGATTCTGGTCGGCCCGACGATTGTCGGCGGGCAGCCCCCGTGCTTTTTCTGCACCCGGCTCGAAGGCTTCGAAAACCAGGCGCTCCTCGCGAGCGTGGTTCCTTCCTTCGGAGCATACACACTCGCGGATCTTCCGCGCGGCAGACTGCTCGCGGAGCTCGCCGCCGGCGAGGTGCTCAAGGAGGCCGCGGCCTGGTTCGATCCGGTTTGCCGCCCGCGCCTGCGCGGCAGCACCCTCGCCATCGACTCCGAGCAGATTAGCGCCCGCCGCCCGGCTCGCTCATCGGCGCATTGTCCCGCCTGCGCGAGCTACCGCGATCGTCCGGCTCCCGTCGGCTTTCGTTGGTCCGAGCCGCTCGCGCTCGAGCCAGCGGGCGGACGCGACCGCGATCGGTCGCCGCGCTTCTGGTCGCCCGTCACCCGGATTTTTCAAAGTCTCGCCGCCCGCGGCGCCGACCAGCAGCCGCATGGAACCGGCACTCTTCGCGAGCACCTGACCGGCACGTGGAGAATCCTGTCGGCCTGGCGTCGCACCGAAAGCTTGCAGCTCGCCGGTCTGCTGCACAGCGGATACGGCACCGACATCTTCGAGGTGGGCCTGTTTTCCGAGGGCGAGCGCCGCGAGATCGCGCAGCTCATCGGGCCGGCCGCGGAGGAGTTGGTGATGCTATGTTGCACGGTCGACCGCGCTCACCTCTATTCGTCGCTCGCGTCGCTCGACGCGCTCTCCGCGGGGCTGACAGTGCGCAACTGGAGGACCGGAGAGCTCATGCGGCTCGATGCTGGCCGGGCGGCGGAGCTGATCACGCTCGAGATCGCCAACCTCGCCGATCAGGTTCACGATGGACGCGGGAGCCCTGGGGTTTGGATGGCCCAAAGCGCTCGCTGGATGCGACTCATCCGGTCGGTGGATTCGGACCCGCCACCGATCTTCGACGCGGGCCGCGGTGGAATTACCGTCGAAGACGAAGCGCGGGCGCGAACCAGCTATCTAAAGGTGATTTCGGACCCGCTCGGCGATCGATGCGCGGCTCGGCGCGAGCTCGAAGAGGTCGTAGCCCTCAATCCGTGGATCGGCGAGCCGCACATTTTCCTGGGAGAGCTGGCGCTTCGCGACGGCCGCTCTGCCGAGGCGCTGCACCAGGGGCGCGCCGGGGCGGACTTGCTGGCAGCGTGGGGAACGGCGTGGGACAAGCGGGAGCAATGGAGCGATTGGGTCTTTCGAGCCGCGACGCTGTGCCGCGCGGCCGAGCAGGCGCTCGCGACGGCCGACCTAGGAGACGGTTCGTGACGGCGCAGACGGCAGCGACGGCCGCCGCATCCTCCCTAATCTGGCCGCTCTCGCTAGAGGTATTTTTGGCGGAGTATTGGGCCAAACGCTGCTTCGCCTCCCACGAGCCTGCCGAGCGCCTGCCGGCCGACTTGCGCGAGCTTTGCCAGCTCCAGCTCCCGCAGCTGCTGGCGCTGGCCGAGGGCCCGGTGCTGGTCATGTACGCGACGCGCGCCGGGGCGTACCGGAGCTCGGAGGTCGCGCCGGCACAGGCGCTCGGATTTTATCAGGCGGGAATGACCCTCTACTTCCATCTCGACAAGCGGCGTCCCGAAATTCACCGTTGGCTGCAGGCGCTCGCGGCCGATCTCCGCCAGCCCGTCGATGCCCTCCGCTTCAGCGTCTTCGCTACGGATCGCGGCGGCATCACTCAGTGTCACTTCGACATCAATCACAACTTCACCCTCCAGGTTCGCGGCCGCAAGCGCTGGAAGATCGCCGAAAACCATTTCGCGATTCGTCCGCTTGAGCGCTTCACCGTCTCGGACCGCGTTCCGGAGATCCTGCGGCTGCACACCGTCGAGGAGCCGCCGCGCTGTCTGCCGCCGGACGCGCAATCGATCGAGCTATTTCCCGGCTCGATGGTCTACGTTCCGCGCGGTGATTGGCACGAGGTGGAGGCGCTCGAGGAGTCGCTGTCGTTCAATTTATCCTTCTCGCCGGTGACCTGGTTATCGCTCGTGCTCCCGGCAATTCGTCACTGCCTCGCCGCGCATGAGGAGTGGCGAGAAGAGGCGACCGGAGCTTGGGGTGGCCTCGCCGAGCGTGCCGAAGCTCGTCGGAGATTGGCCGCGTTGATCGCGCGCCTGCCCCAGGATCTGACGAGCTTGGCGGCGGAAGATCTCCTGCCGGCCTCTCGACATGCGGTCGATCGCGGTCCCTTCGAAGGCGATGCCCGGTTTCGCCGCAATCAGATGGCCACCTTCGGGATCGAACGTACCAAGGGCTCGGCGGAGCCGCACACCGTGGTGGTGATCACGGTTCCGGGAGGCCCCTCCGCCGGGCTTCGTCTCTCGCCGCCTGCGCTCGCGGCCTGCCGCGTGATCTTGCAAAAGACAGGTCCATTTTCAATTGGCGAGCTCGCGGCGACGGTGCCCAGCTTGGAGCCGGCGGCGCTCAGCCAACTCCTCGCCCAGTTGGTCGAGATTGGCTTCGTCCAACGCATCGAGGCCGATCGCCCCGGCTGAGCACGCTGGCGTTTTGGCACGAACACGGGAGAGCAGTTCTACCCCGGCGCGTCCAAGTGACACACGAGGAGGTGGGCGAGCCAGGCGCGGAAGCGCTTTTTGTGCGGCGGGGTCGTGGGCGAGGTCGGCGTCTTTCGAGCAGCGTGGGGCCGAGCACCGAAAAGCCGAGGGCGCGAGCGAGGCGAGCACCACCGCATAGCCGGTGTCCTCGCGCGACGGCTTGGGTCCCTTTTTGAGCCGCCTACTGCGCAGCCCGTGGGCGGCGGTGACCACCGCGGCGAGCCCGACTGCGGGTTTAGAGCCGACGTGAACATCCGGAACGGCGCATCGTGAACACCCGTTTCGCAGCAGCGTGGTGAGCGATCGGCCGTCGGCGCATTGCGAGTCGACGGGTAGCGTGAATCGGTTTTCAAAGAGCGTTATCGACGGGAAAGCGTGACGATCAGGAGCTATCGGTGGCTGGTCGCCAGCGACTCGGCAGTAGCTCGGCGATCTTCGATTGCGGGTGCGACTGGACGCGGAGCAGCACGTCTTTGAGATAGTCGAGCGGGGTGACGCCGTGTGATTCGCACGTCGCGACGAGCGAATAGAGACCGGCGATGTTTTGGCCGGCTTCGTCGTGGCCGACGAAGAGGAGGTTTTTCCGACCGAGCGCGACGACACGCAGCGCCCGCTCCGAATTATTGTTTGTCGAGTGGATATTGCGGCTGTTCGATAAAGCGCGTCAGCGCGTCCCATTGATTGAGCGCGTAGCGGATGGCGACGCCGATCGGACTCTTCGGCGGATGTACGTCGAGATTTTCGTCGAGCCAGCGCTTGATCTCGTCGAGGATCGCGCGGCTGTACGTACGGCGCATCGCCAGATGCTCCGCCGTCCGCACGACGCCGAGCGTCCGTCGCGCTCGCGCTCGCTCATGAGGCCCTCCAATCCAGAGGGTGTTCCTCAGGGATCTCCGCCGTCAAGCGCCTCGCCCATGTCATCTCGCCCCGGGAGAGCGTCAGGCCAGGAGGGTCAACCTAGCTTGATTATGTCGGCGGGTCCATGAAGCGCGCCGTCAGCGCGACCAACTGACCGCGAGACCGCACTCCAGTCGCGAGGAAGATGTCGTTCAGATAGTGCTTCACTGTAATCACCGACAGTCCGAGACCGGTCGGCGTGCAGAAAACCAACTGCGGGGTCGAGTCCCGCCGCCTGGAGTGCGCTCTGGCAGTCCACAGCAAGCAGCAAGTAGCCAAACGATAGCATCGCGTTCACCGGAGTCCTGGGCGGCCGTCGCGTCCGCTTATCGAACCTGAGGTCGGCCTTGTCGATCATCTCATCGAACAGGTCGAAGTAGCGCGCCGCCGCCTCTCCTTCGTACCCGCGCAGGATATCGAGATCCTCCGCGTCGAGCAGCCGATCGCCGAGAGTAGCGAGACGATCTGCCGCCGAGTCGATATCCGCAGTTTCTCCGGTGTGGCTCTCATCTGATCACGCGGCCCGCACGGCCCGTCGGAGCGGGCGCAGCGTGAGGGCGATGCCCGGATCCCAGCCGTCGCTGAGGGCGAGGGCGCGGAGCTGGATGACGTGATTACCGGAGGACTCCTTCCAGCGCGAGCCGGGGCGCTTCATGCGCACGCCCACGAGGCTCTTGCAGGTGGCCTCGACGTTGCCGCTGCCAATCGGCAGGCCGAGGAGGCGCGCCAGGAAGTAGCCCATGCGTTCGCGCTGGTTCCTCAAGTAGGTGATCGCGTCTCCGACGGGGCAGCCGTCGCCGATCCGCAGGTCGCGCTTGCCAGAAGCGCTCAGCTCGCCAAGGATGCGACCGCGCGTTCGCTGTTGCACAAGAGCAGCTTCCACCTTTGCACCGCTGGTGCGGGGCCGGACTCGCCGTAGATCACCTGCGCCGCCCGTCCCAGCTTCTCGATTACGTGCCAGAAGTCGACCAACTGGTGCGGCTCGACCCCGAGACGTTCGGCGTTGAGATGGCTCGCCAGCCGGTCACGCATCTCGGCGGCGCCGTCGGTGAGCAGCACGACCAGGAGGTGGGGCCGCTTTCGCAAGAGGGCCGCGACGTCGCCGGCCAGCGCGTCGCAGAGCGCCTCGACGTTGCCCTGCGGCATCCGTCCGTAGCGAATCGCGTGCAGCGCCTCGCCTTCGCGATCGTGCAGCGCACCGTCGCGCAATAGGCCATTCGAAAGGCTCGCGTCACCGGCCGCTTGGCGGCGCCCTCGCGCGGTCGCCCGGCCGGCCGCGCACGCGGCTCCTCCATCGGCACGCTCACCCGATCGAGCGATCGAGCGACACGCTCACGCCGCGCGCCTGCCGCGGCACTTGGTAGTCGGCGATGAGCGCGTCCGCGATATCGGCGTGCTCGCTCGCGTACAGCTCGCCCACCAGATGCGCGACCCGCTCGAAGCTGCACCGCGAGTACGGCAGTCGACCGAGCTGCCGCGCGGTCTGTTCCGCTTCGCGCGACGTGCCCTGCTGCACCAGAAACGCCATCGCGCGCGCCGCCTCCAGCCAGCCACCGTCGACTGCTCCGGTGCGCAGGCTGATGGCGTCGACCACCTTGCCGTTGCGTTCGCTGTCGCGCCGGTAGAGCGCCCGCGCGATCACCACCGGCTCCGCCATCGTGTAGCGACGCCCGAGGCGTTGACGCGATGAGAGCGGATGTGGTCCGCCCGCCGGGGTGAACGTCGTGAGAGAAGAGTGAGCGATCGGCGGTCGGCGCATTGAGGGCAGACGAATAGCGTGAATCGGTTTTCATAGAGCGTTTCTCGACGGGAGCGTGACGATCAGGAACTGTCGCTGGCTGGGCGCCAGCGACTCGGCAGCAGCTCGGCGATCTTCGACTGCGGGTGCGACTGGACGCGGAGCAGCACGTCCTTGAGATATTCGAGCGGATTGACGCCGTGAGATTCGCAGGTCGCGACGAGCGAAGTCCCGCGATGTTCTGTCCCGCTTCATCGTCTCGCTCGACTACGCCACTCCGGCCGAACACGAGCGTGCGGCCCGGCTACTGGCCGCGGCATGACACGGGCCCTCGCCGAGATTGATTTGGAGGGAATGAACAGAGTACAGAATCGAGATCAGATCGCAGACGTTCTCGACGCAGTCAACCTGTCCACGAAATCGGATCAGGCCCACGACCGCGATTTTCCGAACCAAACGCCGCGAATACACTCACAGACAAATTCGCGCGAATTTCGGAAAACGCACTGAGTCGTATTCGATAGTTAGACGGACAATAGCGCTGCGAATATTGCGCGAAAACCGCCGCAATTATTCGAACTGAATGATTTCAACATTTCAGCTTCGACAAAATCGTTTCTTCATTTGTTTTGCAGTCCAACACAGCCAAATATCCTGTTTGTGTGCCCGATGAGAGATGTGCTGCCGCTGAACGCTGCTAGCCGACTTCTACGACGCCGTGGCGCAACTCGACAGTGAGTCCGTCTCGCCATCGCCAAGTTTCAATCGGCCACCAGCCATCCACGTCCTGCGGATCGCCGAACGAAGTACGCAACTCGTCCGCCGTAACCCCGAGTGCCGCTAACGATTCGACAAACGCCCGCTCGTCATCGGTGCGGTGCGGCAGAGATGGCGGTGTGCCGTCGCGGCGAAAACCCGCCGCGATCTGCCGGCCGGCACAATCAAAGCGGAAAACGTAGACGTAGCCCGGCCTCGACGATAACGCATAGCCAATGGACGACTCCTCGTGCACGTCGGGCGGACCGAGAGCCTCAACGATCTGTTCGGCGCTGACGCTCGGCCCAAGGACGCGGCCCGACCAACGTCGACGAACAGCCGCGATCGTGGCTTCGTAGTACTGCTGTGCTCGTTCACGGGCACGCCTGCCAGGCCCTGCCGCCTCAATAAAGAGCGAGAATTCGTCGCGCGCGTTCAAAGCGCCGCCGCCGCTAATATCCGTTGCTGCGTCATGGCGGCCCGACTGCTCTCGCGGAGTCAACGCGGAGGCCGGTCAGCTCGAGAGCGTCGACGTCGGCACGGCGATCGACAAAGCTGCGCCTCAGATCCAACCGGGTGCTCAAGTCATCGTATGGGTGCATCGCGGACCAAATCAGTTTACCTCGACGGCGCTGCGGCTGATCGCTTACCCGATCATTTCCACGGCCAATGGTTCTCGCGCGCAATTGGGAACGTCGGCTGGGAAGCAATCGCTTGGCGCGCAGAAAGTAGCGCCCTCCTTTGGGCGCGTTGAACGGTAGCGCTCGAGAAAACAATTTGGTGTCGATGTCGTGGACGAGCGGCTCGATCGCGGCGACCAACGACGGTGGCGGCGCCGGGAGGTTCCCTTTCGCGCCAAGCGAACGCAACGTGTCCTTGCCGGCCATATTGGCGCACAGAACATCGTCGAGTCCCGGCGCAAGAAGTACGATGACGAGGTCGATTCCGTCGAGAACTTCGACGACACGTCCGCAAACCAGGGCATCGGAGCTAGCGCCGTCAATAGGCGCCGATGTTGGGCGGATTGCTATAGGGCGTTCCGTCGAAGTCCGTGGCGAGGCCGGAGATGGCGACGCCGGCTCCGAGCGCCGGGCTTCCAGTCGACAGGTGATAGTCGAGCAAGTCGAGATCCGATTCCGTCGAGAACGCCGGCTCCACCATCAACTTTGGATCAGAACAGGTTTCGGCCGTGAACGCGGAAGGGCAAATGCCGCCGCGGAAGTTGTAATAGATGTTGTGGTCGCGTGCCGCCCATATTGTGTTACTGACGCCGGGCCCAAAGTAGAAGAGTCCCGGCAACTGAGAATCGAACGGACTCGCGTAGCCAATATTGAGGTTGTTCTGATAAATGACCCGCGCCGTCGAACAATCACTCGTCGAGCATCCTATGTCGTAGCTCGTCGCGCCATACCCGACGAAAGTGTTGTTTTGGAAAGTATATGTGCCGGTCGGTTTGAGGGTGATCGCGTAGCCGTCGCCAGCCGCCCGGCAGAATAGGGACAGGCCGGCGTTGTAGTCGGCCGGCGCGCCCGTGATCGGTCCCGACATTCGATTGCAGTTGTGAAGCGCGACATTGTTCCTGAACGTCACGCTGTCCATCGCACCCAGTTTGTACTGTTGTCCCATATTCGCGTAAGAATAAGAATTGGTTACGGTAATATTGCTACTCGAGGTATGAAGGAGGTCGAGGCCGTCCTGAGTATTGTGATTGAAGTCGCAATGGTCGCAGGTGAAATCAAGCGCCGTATTCGGCGTCCCCACGCCATCGCCATAACCAGCGTCGTCCTGGTCCGAGCAGGAGGCGGCCGGATAGGGGTGCGCGATCGGATATTCCTCGTTGCAGCCGTTCCATTCGATGGTCAGGTAGACGGCGTTCACCGCCGAACCGGCGGGGCAGGGTGTGCCTGCGCCGTCGTCGAAGTCCCAGCCGGCGCCGCCGTTGTAGGCCATCCGGACGTGGTTGACGTTCACCAAACCACCTATCGGGCCGATCGCCCCTCGCGACGTGAAACCGTGGATATCCAGGTCAATGAGATCAACGTCCGCGGTTTTGGCATTGGTTACAATCCCCGCGCCTGAATAATCGTCGAGGGGATAGTTGGTTTGGCACGGTTGTCCCGGGCCGCCGGATCTCGCGCACTGTGAGTGATCAGTCAGCTCGAGACATGCAACGTCGACATGCTGGGTGTCATCGAGATTGATGACCGCCCCAAGCCCGTAGCCACCGAAGAGTTGCGTTTTTTTCGTGCAGTCGCTGTAGTTGGCGCCGAGGAGCTTGGTATGTACGCTGGCCGTCCCAGGGGGAATCGGCGGCATGGTGCAGCCAAATGGATCGCCGGGACATTGTCCCCAATAGTCGCCGCTGTTGGGTCCCTTGTAGCCCATCCGGAACGGCCCGTCCTTGAAGACCACTGTATCGCCCCCGGCGATTCTCCATTTCGGTGTTTCGCCGTAGAGATCGTCGCCCCATAAATAATATGGGTTGCTGAATGCGCAGGGCATGTGCATGCCCGTCCCCGGATACGGCGCGTCCGTCTTGCCGTCGCACTGAGCCGCGGTGCCGCCGTCCAGGCGCACGTACCACAAAGTTCCGCTTGGGATGATCATCGCGCCGCTTGGAGGCAGGCCGGGAGGGGAGCCTCCGTCGGTTCCCATGAAAATGGGAGAGCCGTCGGGATTGGGCGCGGCGTCCGGGTTGCCGGGGCCCGCGTCGGGGCTGTTGGCGGCGCCGTCCTGGTTGAGACTCCCTTTATTGTCACTGCCGGCGCAGCCACTGAGCGCGAGGCCGATGATCGCGGCGGCCAAACAGAACCTTGTTCGTCTCATAAGAAGCCTCCTGAAGGTACTTTCCACGCCATCGCGGAATCCGCCCTACCGACACACAGTGTGTTGGCCGCGTCCCCTTTCAAAATCGCTATCCGATTAGCTTCCGTGCGCAAAAAGAAGGCAACGAACACCGACAAAAATCGGCGAGGAGGAAGGGAACTCAGACTGATCTGGACTTACACGATAGCCGACAGATAGACGAACCCCTCGGGAACTCGAAGCCGATAGCCGTCTTCACCGAAGTCGATCCCAAGATTGCTGTTTCGTAGGAGGGTCCGAAGGCGCCGGATGTTCGCCCACAAAGCGGCGTCGTGAATGGCCGGATGGTAGGCTGCGGACCATACCCTTTCGATGACACTCTCCTTGGTGACGAAACGCCCCGGTCGGTCCGCAAGGACGTACAGCAAACGGCGTAGCACGGGGCGGCGGTCCAAGGATACCCAGCGACGTCCGACCCGCAGTCGATGGCTGCGTGCATCGATCACCGCGACGGCCTCGTCGAGGTCCGGTGGCGGCTCCAGGACGCAACGACGGGCGGTCGGTGTGACGATTCGGAGCTTGCCCAGAGCGGCGTCGAACGTCTCGACCAAGCCGAGATCCGCTCCTCCATCCTTAGCTTGGCCTGCCGCCGCCTCAAAGGCCGCTGTCGCTTGCTCAGCGTCGCCTTCGAGCCGGGCGAGGACAGCTAGCGCGAGATGGCCGAGCGCACGATCGATCGCGTAGTCCGAACCAATCGCAACTTCGGCATTGGCTCCAAGGAGAGCACGAACCTCCAGGACGTTCCCTTCGCACGCGGCAAAGAGTGTGGCAAGCGCGCGGGAACGAGTAGCTTCTGAACGTTTCCCGTCCACGATCGGGCCGCCATCCCGCGCGCGGATTTGAGCGACCGGATCGAAAGCCTCCGATCTATCAACTGCGCAAACCACGCTTTCTGCGCCGAGAGATCGAGCGCGCCCGCGGATCTCGTTGAGAAGAGAGAGCGCGGCTTTCCGCTGCCCGATGGTTAGTAAGAGCCTACCGCACCATACGCGGGCCCAGAGCTCACCCAGCACGTCGCCGCCGCGCTCGAACGAGTCCGCGACCGATTCCAACGCGGCCATTGCAGCGGCGCGCTCCCCGCTCTCGTAAGCCAGGAGCGCCCGCATGCTCTTCAGAACAACCCGTGTGCGTGGGTCGGTGCCACGTTGGAGCACGGCTTCAGCATGCCGCTCCATTTGTTCTGCTTCCTCGAGGCAGCCGCATGCCGCGAAAATCGCTATTCCCGTCGCTGGTGCGAGCAGCTCCGTCCGTAGAGTGGCCGGTGTCTGGCGGAAGATTCCCAGTGCCCGACGGAGCGGCAGGAGCGCTTCGATGCTCCTTTCGTCGATCCAGAGGGTAACGGCTTCGCACCAGAGGAGCTCTCCGAGCTCGGCCAGCGTCACCGTCTCCGCAGCAAGCGCCTGCAAGCGCTTGCGCGCAGAACTGCCTTGCCCCTGATAGGTCTGAAGAAGAGCGAACGCGATTTGGACCCGCAGTCTCGAGGAGGACGGTAGTTCGGGATCGTTCAGCACCTGTTCGAAGGCCCTACCAGCAATCGTGATATGGCCGGTGATCATCGCGATCTGCCCGAACCTGAGCAGCAAATCAGGGTTAGGCGTTGCGGCTGATTTGACCAAAACGTGAAACTCTTCGTACGCGCCGCGGAGGTCGAGCAGGCGACCGAGTGTACGAGCGTGCGCAACCTGGACCTCCAGCCCTCGTCGCTCTGGCGGAATTGCGTCCAGCGCATGGAGCAATTCGGACGCAGCGCCCTGGCGCACCAACTCGGTGGCATGTGCGAGCAGACACAGGCCGACATCTTCGTAACGACCGAGCGCTGCGAGGTGCCGACAAGCCTCACGCACCCGCGTGGTCGGGTCGAGGTCCGCCGTTTGAAGGAGCCTGGCCAGCTCGCCATGCAGCGCTTCCCGCTCAGCGGCTGTCAGGTGATCCCGCAGCGCATCTCGGAAGAGATCATGCATGGCGCAAGTGCTTTCGCCGTCAACGTCCACGATCAATCGCCTTGAGAGCGCGCGCAGAACCTCGCGTGATGATTCACGTGGCAAGAGAGCCATCACGAGATTCGTCGGCAGCCGGACCTCGGCCAGTGCGATGGCCCCGGCCACGCGCCGCTCGTCGGAGGTCAGGCTGCACACCGCGGCCGCGATGGGGTCATTCTCGTCGAGATCCCCGGCGTGAGCGCGGCGCAGGAAAAGTGGGCTCCCGTTCGATCGAGCCCACGCGCGCTCGAACCCGGCAGAAGCTCCATAGAGATCGTCGAGCGCCATCCAGAGCGATCGACCGGCGGCCACATCGAGACCGGAGAGACGCAGCTCGAAACGATCGTGCGAATCAGCATCCCGAGCGATCCGCTCGCGAGAGGTAGCGAGCAGCCGCCCGGTTCGGAGGAGCCGGCAGAGTGCTCCGATCAGATTCCGACGATCCTCGAGGGCTAGCCGGTGCAGGTCGTCGAGGACGAGCATCCCGGATGTGCGGTTGAGCACTTCGGCGAGGTCCGCGATTCGTTCATCGGCGTCGAGCGTCTCGACGACGGGCTCGTGGGTCAATGCGCGTCGTGCGCCATCGACGGCGATATTCAGCGATTCTCCTTCCACAATTTGACGATAGGCGACCGTCCCATTCCATCGCGCCGCCGCAACGTACGCCAGCGCCGACTTGCCGACGCCCGCGACGCCGTAAAGGAGCGAAACAGGCACGCTCGCGATCGACTGTTCGAGACGCGGGAGTTCGGCTTCCCGCCCGACGAAGACCAGGGTTGCACGGGGGATGCTGGAGCGCACCACGAGGATCGCCGGCATGGTACTTCGCGTTCGCGCCGCGGTCAACCGTCTGGCTCGGATAGCCCGGGTCAAACCTCGCCGAAAAGTGTCGGCCCACGGTCCAGGGAAAATGTCCCCCCGATCGAAGTCACGGCAGCGATGCGGCTGACCTGCCTCCGGAATTTCGATCCAGTTGTTGCTGACGCTGGGAAGTCCGCACAGTCGACCTACGGACACGGCTTTGCTTGCGCGAAACCAACCCGACCGTTCTCGCGATCAAAGACGGTGAGATAAGAGCGCATGACAGCGTTGCCCAAGTCGACCAGCCCTCCCAAGCTGGCGTTGGACGCGATCCCCGGGAAATAGTAGTAGCCACCTTTGCCATCATGGGCCCAGATCAGATAGGACTCTGTCGCCGGTAGAGAGAGCGCGAAGGGAGGGCTAGCGCCGACCTGAACGATTAAGGGAGGCAGCAGCAGATCGAGCTGCTCGGGAGAGATGGCGAGAGCCACGACGCTGCTCCCGCTCGCGAGCCAGGTTGCATCGCCGATCTTCTGTTGAAAGGAGGGAATGGCGGCAATCGTCGACGTTAAAGTCGCGAACGCCGCTGGCGGCACGAACAGCATCGGTCCTCCAGAATCGAGCAACGCCGGCGCTGAATTCAGCTGCGCGACGACCTCACCACTCGCGCCGCTGACGCTGATGCTGTCGACTGCGACGTAATAACCAAAATGTTGCATCATCGAGGCGAACTGGAGCGGGGAAGCCGTTTGAG
>JANWLJ010000244.1 GCA_025450955.1 Polyangium sp. (in: bacteria)
CGGCGTGCCGCTGTTGGCGCAGGACGTCTGCATCGGCGTGCTCTCGGTCGCCGAGGCGCGCCACGATCGCTTCACCACCGACGATGAGCAGTGGATGACGCTTCTGGCCGCGCTGTGCGCGCCGCACATCGAGGTCGCTCGCCTCTCGCGGCTCGCGCAGCTCGACTCGCTCACCGGGGTGCTCAATCGTCACGGGCTCGACCTCGCCTTCGCGGGCGCGCTGCACGATCCGTCTCGTCCGCTCAGCGTCGCGATGTGCGATATCGACCGGTTCAAAGACGTCAACGATCGCGACGGTCACGCCACCGGCGATCTGGTGCTCAAGCGAGTCGCGCTGGTGCTCACCAGCGTGCTGCGCGCCGGCGATTCGGTGGTGCGGTACGGCGGCGAGGAGTTCCTGCTCGTCCTGCCCGGCATCGAGGCGACCAAGGCGGCGCGAGTGGCGGAGCGCGCGCGCGCCACCATCGAAACCGAGCCGCTCGCCGCCCTCGGCTCGACCCATCCGGTCACCATCTCCCTCGGCGTGGCGGAGCGGCATGGCGCCGAAGTTCGCGAGCAGCTCATCGCTCGCGCCGACGAAGCGCTCTATCGCGCCAAACGAATGGGCCGAAATCAGGTCTGCCTGGCGGATTGAAACCAGCGTGGGGGTTTCGGCGAATTCGATCGGCGTGGTTTTTTCAATCGGGCTCTTCGCCTGCGCGCTCGCCGGTTGCAATCACGCCTCGGCCCCGCTCGACGCTGCCGGGCCCGTCGATGCCGCCGCCGGCCCGCGGGCCGACGGAACCCTCACCGACTGGCAAACGCTCGGACCGATGCCGGAGAAGCGCGCGAATCATTGCGCGGTGGCGGCGGGCGGCTACCTGGTCGTCCTCGGCGGAAACCAGGCGACTCCAGGCGGCGGCTTTCAATCGCTCGCGACGGTGCAGGCCGCACCGCTCGAGCCCGACGGCACGCTCGGCCCGTGGCAGCTCGCCGGCAAGACCCCGAGCGCGGTCAGCGAGTGCACCGCGACCAGCGACGGATCGCGCATCTATCTGGTCGACGGCATCTACGATGGCGCGACCGACGGCGGAAAGGTGTGGAGCGCCGATCTCGACGAGCACGGGAGGCTCGGCCCGTGGACCGCGCTCGGACCGCTGCCGCCCGGAACGCGGGTGCTCTACTCGACCGCGTGGGTCCTCGGCGGCGCGCTCTACGCGATGGACTCGAAGCTCCCCGAAGAGGGCGACGTGACGCTCACCCTGCGCGCGAGCCTGCAGGGCGGGCTCGGGCCGTTTGTCGAAAGTGATTGGCTTCCCGGTTTCCGTGGCCATCCCGAATACGCGTTCGCCCGCGGCTTCGTCTACGTGCTCGGCGGCTACGTCGCGGCCGACGCAGGAGACGTGGTGATCGCCGAGGTCCAGGGCGCGCCGCTCTCGCAAGACGGCACCGTGGGCGCTCCCGAGACGGCCGAGGCGCTGCCGGCGCCGACCGCGTTTGGGACCGTCACCTTCGTCGAAAACTATCTGTTTCTCGTCGGTGGCAAGAGCGCTATCTTCGCCGCCGACGGAAGCGCGCTGGTCGCCTCGACGGAGGTAGAAGCGAGCGGAGCGCTCGGCGGCTTTACGGCTCAGGCAGCGCTTCCCGAGGGGCGCACCAGCCACGCGACCGTGCTCGCCGGCGATTTCCTCTACGTCACCGGCGGCGGCTACGACGGCCCCGGCCTCGATACCGTCTATGCGGCGCGCGTGCGCCGGTGAATGGTTCTATTTCGGTCGCGATAGGTCACAAGACCGCGCCGTTTTTAATGGCGATCCTTTTCGTCGCTGCGTGCGGCACCGCGAAGCCGCCGCCCCCAAATGCGCCTCACCCAACCGAGTGCGCCATCGCTCAGGTCAATTGGCGAGCCGCCGAGGACGACTACGATCGTCCGGCGACCATCGAGGCGCTCGGCTCGCTCGAGTCGGCCATCGGCAAGGAGTCGTCCGGTCAAAACGCGGTAGCGGCCAAGCTCGATACCCTGTTCAGAAAGCCGCCGAGCAGCGTTTTCCTGTCGCGCTGGACCATCGACGCGGCCGTGCGCCTGCGTCAGCTCGCCTGCGCCGAGCAGCTCGGCCTGGTGTCGCCCGGCGAAGCCGACCAGCGTTATATCGACACCATCAACGACATCGAAGATGAGCGCGCGGTGGTGATCGATGAGATGAGACGCGGGGCCCGGTAGCCAACCGTTGCCCGAGAGCCGCTCAACGTCGCCGGTCACGATGTCGAACGCGTCCCCGAGAGCTCGAGGGCGCGGCCAACGGACCGACGATCACCGCGGCGAGAAAACGCGAGCTCTATCCGGAACGCCTTTGAGCTCGAACTCGCCGAGGTCGTCGAGCGGAATCCCCGCGTGCGGCGCGAGGAGGCTCGACAGCACGAGCCGCCTCCCAAGCTTGCCGGTGAGGCCCTCGAGCCGCGAGGCGATGTTCACCGCCGGGCCGATCGCGGTGAAATCGAGGCGCGAGGCTCCGCCGATGTTGCCGTAGGCGACGACGCCGGCGTGGAGCGCGAGGCCGAAGTGGATCGGCGCGCTCGCGCGGGCGTTTCGGGCGTCGAGCGCGGCGAAGGCGGCTTCGCTCGCCGACAGCGCGTCTTGGCAGCGCGCAGCGAGATCGTCGTCACCGCCGGGAAAAATCGCGAGCAGGCCGTCGCCGATGAACTTGAGCACCTCGCCGCCGTGTTTCTCGATCGCGGGCACCTGGCAATCGAAGAGCTCGTTGAGCACGTCGACGATCGCGCGCGGCGTCGAGCGTGAAGACAGCTCGGTGAAGCCGCGCAGGTCGGAGAACCAGATGACCGCGTGGATCGACTCGAGGTCGCCGCGGAGGATGCGGCCCGACAGCACGCGTTCGCCCGCGTTGCGTCCAACGTACGTGCTGAGGAGGTTGCCGGCGACGCGGCGCAGCGCGAAGATCTCGGCGAGCCGCGCGAGCGGAGGCAGGATGCGCCGAATCGTCGCGAGGTGCGCGTCGGAAAAGCCGCCGGCCGCGCGGGTCGCGAAGGTCGCCGCGTGCGTCTCGCCGGAGAGGAATTCGATGGGCGCGCACAGATAATCGGTGAAGCCCTCGGTCGCGAGGTCGCCCACGACGCTGACGTCGCCGGTCGCGAGCGGGCCTTTGATTAGCTGCCGCACCTCGCGCCGCTGGCTGGTGACGGACGCGAGCGGGCTGTTCGCGAACGCCTCGGAGCGCTGGATCTCGAGCGTCAGCTCGAGGCTCTTCAGGGGCGCGCCGTCGGCCCAGCGAAATTGCCGTCCGAGCACCGTCGGGTGGAGGGTGGTCACGAACACGTGGCAGCGATCGAGCGGAACGCCCTCGGCGCGCAGCCCGGTCGCGAGCCGCTCGACCACCTCCTCCGACGAGGTTGCGCCCGGCGCCCCCGCGACCAGCCACTCGAAGAGGTGACTCACGCGGGCCGGCTCGTGTTCTTCAACGTCTCCCAAGTAGACGCCATGGCTCTCAGGATACGGCCGAAGCGAAATGAGCGATATGACGAGAAGGAGCGACGCGGCGGCGCGAGGGATTGCGCCGCTGCAACCAACCGGCTCGTCGATCTTGCAAAATGCACGCTGCCGGGGTCGCAGGGCCGCGCCGTGAACCGAGCCAAAAACGGCACAGACCGTGCTGATAGGCGGGTCAAATGCGCTGGCTGGTTCCGTGCTTCCTTTGGGCAGTCGCAAGCACCGCGTCGGAGGCGCAGGAGTCGGCGCACACGATCGGCCCGGTAAGCAATGTCGCTGAAGCCGCCAGCCGCGCCGGCACGCACGCCTCCCTGGTCCTGAGCGGATATGCCGAGCTCTTTTATCAGTGGAACTTCAACCAGCCGGCGAACGGAATTACCAATTATCGGGCGTTCGACAATCGGCATGACGCCTTCACCATCGACAATGCGGTCCTCGACGCGCTCGGCACGGTCGGGCCCGTCAACGTCCACGTCGCGTTGCAAGTGGGGCAGACGCCCGAAACCTATTATCTCGCCGAGCCGGTCTCGCGCGGCACCAACGCCGCCGGCGCGACGGGACCGAGCGTCTGGAAATATTTGCAGCAGGCGAACGTGGGATATCGGGCGCCGATCGGACGCGGCCTGCTCATCGAGGGCGGCATTTTCCTTTCGCCGATCGGTCCCGAGAGCCTTGCGATCAAGGACCAGTGGAATTGGTCGCGCTCCGATCTGTTCTTCGGGCTGCCCGCTTATCACACCGGGCTTCGGGTCAGCTATCCGTTCACCGATCGTCTCACCTTTGCGCTGCACGTCTATAACGGTTGGAACAGCGTAGTCGACAACAATCCCGAGAAGTCGCTGGCCGGACAGCTCACCTATGAGATCGCCGATCACCTCACGCTCGACCTCATCTACTTTACCGGCGTCGAGCGGCCGGTCGGCGCGCCGGAAGGACGCGCGTGGCGCCATCTGTTCGATGCTTATCTGACGCTGTATCCGAAAAAATGGCTGGCGCTGCTCGTTCACGTCGATGGTGGAGTCGAGCCCAATCACTTCGGCACCTCGGGCTGGGCGGCGAGCGCGCTGTATATTCGCTTTCATCCGCTGTCCTGGCTCTATTTCGCGGCACGCGGCGATTTCTTTTATGAGTGGGTGCCGCCGGGAGCGGCGCCGATTTTCTGGCCGGTGAGCTGGATCTCGTCGGCGACCGCGACCGCCGATTTCCGTCCGTACCAGACGATCTCCTTCCGCGTCGAATACCGCCACGATCGCGCCGCGGGCGATCTCTTCTTCGATC
The DNA here is from genome assembly GCA_025450955.1 of Polyangium sp. (in: bacteria). Classification (GTDB taxonomy): domain Bacteria; phylum Myxococcota_A; class Polyangia; order Palsa-1104; family Palsa-1104; genus JANWLJ01. The sequence continues at coordinate 4,760 of JANWLJ010000244.1, forward strand.
ATCAGGTGCCGACCAATCTCCTCGGCGCGCCCACGCCGAATGCGCGGCGGCAGGACACCCTGACCTTCGGAGCGGTGGCCTGGTTCTGAGGCGCGCGACCATGAATATCGATCATCTCATCGGCCTCATCCTTGCGGTAGCGCTCACGGTGTATCTCGCCTTTGCGCTGGTCTTGCCGGAGAAGTTCTGATGACCTTCGCCGGCTGGCTCCAGATCGCGGTGTTTTGTCTGGTGGTGCTCGCAATCACTCGGCCGCTTGGCGTGTATTTGTGGCGAGTGTTCGAGAGCAAGAGCCGTCCGCTCGCACGCGTCTTCGGGCCGATCGAACGGCTGCTTTTTCGATTGTCGGGGATCGATTCGAAACGCGAGCAGAGCTGGATTCAATATGCGGCGGCGCTGCTCGCGTTCAGCGCGATGTCGCTCGTGATCACGTACGCGATCTTGCGGCTCCAGCGTTTCTTGCCGTTCAATCCGCAAAAGCTCGGCGGAGTAAAGCCGGCGCTCGCGTTCAACACGGCGGCCAGCTTCACCACCAACACCGATTGGCAGGCGTACGCCGGCGAGTCGACGATGTCCTATTTCTCGCAGATGGTCGCTCTGGCCTGGCAGAACTTCGCCTCCGCGGCGGTCGGGATCGGGGTCGCGCTCGCGGTCGCGCGCGGGCTCACCCGAAAGCGCGCGGGGACGAGCACCGTCGGCAACTTCTGGGTCGATCTGGTCCGCGCGATCGTCTACGTGCTGTTGCCGCTCTCGGTGGTGATCGCGCTGGCGCTCATTTCTCAGGGCGCGATCCAAACGCTCTCGCCGTATCGCCACTTGACCACGCTCGAAGGCGGCAAGCAGCTCCTCGCGCTCGGACCGGTCGCTTCGCAAGAGGCGATCAAGATGCTCGGCACCAACGGCGGCGGCTTCTTCAACGCGAACAGCGCCCATCCGTTCGAGAACCCGACTCCGCTCACCAACTTCCTCGAGCTCGTGCTCATCTTCGCGATTCCGGCGGCGCTCACCTACACCTACGGCCGCATGGCGCGCGACCAGAAACAGGGCTGGGCGCTCTTCGGCGCCATGATGTTCCTTTTCCTCGTCGGCGTGACCTGTTGCTATGCGGCCGAGGCGGGTCACGGCCTCGGCAACCTGGAAGGCAAGGAGACGCGCTTCGGCGTGGCGGCCTCGACCCTGTTCGCGACGGTCACCACCGACGCCTCGTGCGGCGCGGTCAACGCGATGCACGACAGCTTCACCGCGCTCGGCGGCCTGGTGCCGCTGGTCAACATCCAGCTCGGCGAGGTGATCTTCGGCGGCGTCGGCGCCGGCCTGTACGGGATTTTGGTGATGGTCCTTCTCACCGTCTTCATCGCCGGGCTGATGGTCGGGCGCACGCCGGAGTATCTCGGCAAGAAAATAGAGCCGCGCGAGATGAAGCTCGCGATGACCTACGTCGTCATTTTCCCGCTCTTCGTGCTCGGCTTCTCCGCCCTGGCTGCAGCAAGGCCGGCGGCGCTCTCGTCGCTGGCGAACGCGGGGCCGCACGGGCTGTCCGAGCTGCTCTACGCGTACTCGAGCGGCGCCGGAAACAACGGCTCTGCGTTTGCCGGCCTGAACGCCGATACGCCGTTTTGGAATATCACGCTGGCGATTGTGATGCTGGCGGGTCGGTTCTTGATGATCCTCCCGGTGCTCGGCATCGCCGGCGCGATGGCCGGCAAAAAGACGGCGCCGCCGGGACCGGGCACGTTCCCTACAAACGGAGTGCTGTTCGCCGCACTCCTGGTTGGAGTGGTGATGATCGTTGGCGCGCTCACCTTCTTCCCGGCGCTGTCGCTCGGACCGATCCTCGAGCACCTGGCCGGCCGCGCCGGACGGGTCTACTGATGGCGGCGCAGCGAAAAGAGCAGGCCTCGCTCTTCGACCCGAAGATCCTCGCGCCGGCGGTGCTCGAGAGCTTCAGAAAGCTCGACCCGCGCCTGCTCGCGCGAAACCCGGTGATGCTGGTGGTGGCCGTGGGCAGCCTGTTTACCACCGGGCTGCTGGTGCGCGACCTGGCGGCGCATCCGGCGGGCATGGCGCCGATCTGGTTTAGCCTGCTGGTGGCGCTCTGGCTGTGGTTCACGGTGCTGTTCGCGAACTTCGCCGAGGCGGTCGCCGAAGGCCGCGGCAAGGCGCAGGCGGCGACGCTGCGCAAGATGCGTCAGGAGACCAGCGCGCGCCGGATCGCGGGCGGGCGGGAGGAGGAGGTGCCGGCCTCCCAGCTCCGAAAAGGCGACACCGTGGTGGTCGAGGCGGGCCAGATGATCCCCGGCGACGGCGAGGTGATCGAGGGAATCGCGTCGGTCGACGAGTCGGCGATCACCGGCGAATCTGCGCCGGTCATTCGCGAGTCGGGCGGCGACCGCTCGTCGGTGACTGGCGGAACCAAGGTGCTGTCGGATCGGATCGTGGTGCGCATCGGGTCGAACCCCGGCGAGTCGTTCCTCGATCGGATGATCGCGCTCGTCGAAGGCGCGGCGCGGCAAAAAACGCCGAACGAGATCGCGCTTCACATCCTGTTGGTCGGGCTCACGATCATCTTTCTGTTCGCCTGCGTGACGCTGGTGCCGCTCGCGGCCTACTCGGGAATTCAGCTCTCGGCGACGATGATCGTGGCCTTGCTGGTCTGTCTGATTCCGACCACCATCGGCGGGCTGCTCTCGGCGATCGGCATCGCCGGCATGGATCGGCTCTTGCGCAAGAACGTGATCGCGATGAGCGGGCGCGCGGTGGAGGCGGCTGGCGACGTTGACGTGCTGCTGCTCGACAAGACCGGCACGATCACGCTCGGCAACCGGATGGCCACCGCCCTCTGGCCGATGCCGGGCGTGAGCGAAGCCGAGCTCGCCGATGCGGTGCAGCTCGCCAGCCTCGCCGACGAGACGCCGGAAGGCCGTTCGATCGTGGTGCTGGTCAAGGAGCGTTACGGGCTCCGCGGGCGATCCCTGCACGAGCTCGACGCTCACTTCATTCCGTTCAGCGCGCAGACCCGGATGAGCGGATGCGAGGTCGCGGAAAAGGGTGGCCGGCAGATTCGTAAGGGTGCGGTCGAGGCGGTCCGGAAACACGTCGCCGCGCTCGGCGGAAGCGCGCCCGAGGAGGCGGCCGCGATCGCGCAGCGCATCGGCGATGAAGGCGGCACGCCGCTGGCGGTGAGCGAGGGCGCGCGCGTGCTCGGGATCGTGGAGCTCAAGGACGTGGTCAAAAGCGGCATCGCCGAGCGGTTCGCCCGCTTCCGCGCGATGGGGATCCGCACGGTGATGATCACCGGCGACAATCCGCGCACCGCGGGCGCGATCGCCAAGGAGGCGGGCGTCGACGACTTCCTCGCCGAGGCCACGCCCGAGGCGAAGATGCGGCTCATCAAGGACGAGCAGGCGCGCGGCAAGCTGGTGGCGATGACCGGCGACGGCACCAACGATGCGCCGGCGCTCGCGCAGGCCGACGTCGGCGTGGCGATGAACACCGGAACCCAGGCGGCGAAGGAGGCCGGCAACATGGTCGACCTCGACTCGAATCCGACCAAGCTCCTCGAGGTGGTCGAGGTCGGCAAGCAGCTCCTCATGACCCGCGGCTCGCTCACCACGTTCTCGATCGCCAACGACGTCGCCAAATATTTTGCGATCCTGCCCGCGCTGTTCATGGGCGCGTTTCCGGCGATCGCGCCGCTCAACGTGATGCACCTGCGCTCGCCGCTATCGGCGATCCTGGCGGCTGTCATCTTCAACGCGCTCATCATCATCCTGCTCATTCCGCTGGCGCTCCGCGGCGTGAAGTACCGGCCGCTCGGCGCCGGCGCGCTGCTTCGCCGCTCGCTCCTCGTCTACGGAGTGGGCGGCGTGATCGCGCCGTTTGTCGGCATCAAGCTCATCGACCTCGCGCTCGGCGCGATCGGTCTCGCGTAGGAGGCAGGCACATGGCGCTCTTGGTGGCGTTACGAGTCAGTCTGGTCACGCTGGTGCTCACCGGCCTTGCGTACCCGCTCGCGGTCACCGGGCTCGGGCAGCTCCTGTTTCCAGCTCGCGCGTCGGGCAGCCTCGCCTCTGACCTTCAGGGGAGGATCGTCGGGTCGGAGCGAATCGGGCAGGCGTTCACCCGGCCTTACTACTTTCATCCGCGGCCGTCGGCGGCGGGCGATCAAGGCTGGGACGCAGCGGCCTCGGGCGGATCGAATCTCGGGCCCACCTCGGAAAAGCTCCGCGAACGGATCGCCGCCGCGCGAGCGCGGCTGGAATTGGAAAATCCGGACGCGCCGCGGCCGGTGCCCGAGGAGCTGCTCACCACCTCGGCCTCCGGTCTCGATCCCGACATTTCGCCGCAGGCGGCGCGCTGGCAGGTGGCGCGCGTGGCCAAGGCACGCGGCGTATCGGCGGCCAGGGTGCGTCAGATCGTCGACTCGCTCGTCGAGGATCGAGATCTCGGGTTTCTCGGCGAGCCGCGGGTGGACGTGCTGATGCTGAACCTCGCGATGGATCGCGACCTCGGGCGTGAGCTTGGGCAGGCCGGGGAGTAGGATGGCCTACCGCGCAAGGCTCGCCTCGCTTCTCGAGGCACGGCGGATCGGCCGCGAGCTGAGTCGAGCCGGAGAAGGCGACTAAATGGTGGCGCGCTCGGGCCGCACCCCAGAAGATTTTTTGGCGCTGGTCGAGCGAGGGCAGCGCGGCCGGCTCAAGCTGTACCTCGGCTTCGCGGCAGGCGTCGGCAAGACCTATCGCATGCTCGAGGAGGCGCGCGCGCTTCGTAGCCGCGGCGTCGACGTGGTCCTGGGCCTCGTCGAGACCCACGGCCGCGCCGAGACCGCGGCGCTCATCGACGATCTGGAGCAGGTGCCGCGGCGGCGGGTCGAGTACCGTGGGGTCGGCGTCGAGGAGATGGATCTGGACGTGATCCTCGCGCGTAAGCCCACGATCGCGGTCGTCGACGAGCTGGCGCACACCAACGTGCCGGGCTGCCGCAATCGCAAGCGCTATCAGGACGTGCTCGAGCTGCTCGATGCCGGGATTCACGTGATCGGCGCGTTCAACATCCAGCACCTCGAGAGCTTGAACGATCTGGTCGCGCGCAACGCGGGCGTGCAGATTCGCGAGACCATCCCCGACAGCTTTCTCAAGCAGGCGGATCAGGTGGTCAACCTCGATCTGGCCGTCGAAGACCTGCTCGAGCGCCTGAGCGCGGGAAAGATCTATCCGAACGAGAAAGTCGCCTGGGCGCTCGAGCACTTCTTCAAGGGGGAGAACCTCTCGACCTTGCGCGAGCTGTCTTTGCGCGAGGTGGCCGAGAGCCTCGACCGCACCGCGACTGCGCGCGCGGCGGCGGCCGATGTGACCCGGCGGCCGGGCGCCGGTGGGCGGGTGATGGTGTGCATGTCGTCGTATCCGCCGCACGCGGCGACGCTGCTCCGGCGCGGCAGCCGCATGGCGGGCCGGCTGTCGGGAGACTGGTTCGTCGTCTACGTCGAGACGCCGAGTGAGGCGCCCGAGCGCATCGACTCGGAGATTCAGCGCCACCTGCACGAGAACATCCAGGCGGCCAAGGAGCTGGGAGCTGAAGTGGTGCGCCTCAAAGGAAAAGATTCGGTCGCGTCCCTGCTCGATTTTGCGCGCTCCCACGGAGTCGGGCACATCATCATCGGCCGCTCGCACCAGCCGTGGTGGCGGCAGCTCCTTGGCCGCTCGGTGCCGCTGCGCCTGGTGCGCGAGGCGGCCGGCTTCGACGTCCACATCGTCTCGTTCACCGAAGAGGAGCACGCGACGTGACGCTGCGGACAAAGCTCTTGGTGGCGCAGGTGCCGCTCGCGCTCTCGCTGGTGATCATCGGCGTGGTCTCGCGCCAGGCGGTCGGCGCGCTCGATCGCAACGCGCAGAACATCCTCAAGGACAATCACCTGAGTGTCCTGGCGGCGCAGCGCATGCGCGACGTCGTCGACACCTTGTCGCGCGCGGCGCTCGATCACGCGCGCAGCCGCGCCACTCCGGACGTCCGGGCTCTGGCAAAAAAGAGCGCGACCTTCGAGCGCGAGCTGCATTTCCAGGAAAGCAACATCACCGAGGCGGGGGAGCGTGAGATGACCGCACGCCTCGGCACCGAGTGGGCGCGCTTTCACGGCGAGTGGGCCCGGGTGATGGCCGCGGCGCCGCCCGAGGCGGAGCGCGCCTACTTCGACACGCTGGAGCCGACGCTGGTGAGGCTCCAGCAGGCGACCGACGACATCACCGATATCAATCAAGACGCGATCGTGCGCAAGAGCGACGCCGCGCGAAGAAGCGCGCATGCGATGAGCGGCGTGGTGCTCGCGGTCACGTTCGCCGCGTGCTTTCTCGGCGTCCTGGCGTCGGTGTACCTGACGAACCGATTGACGCGGCCTCTCTCGGTGCTCACCGCGGCGGTGCGGCGCCTCGGTCAAGGCGACGTCGAGGCGCGGGCGCGGCTCGGGGGCAAGGACGAGATCGCGCAGCTCGCGCGCGAGTTCAACACCATGGCGGATCGACTGGCCGAATATCGCTCGAGCTCGCTCGGCGAGCTGCTCCACGCCGAGCGGGCGTCGCAGGCCGCGATCGACAGCCTACCCGATCCGGTGCTCGTCCTCGAGGGAGCGCGGCTGCTCAACGCAAATCAAGCGGCCGAGGATCTGTTTCGCATCTC
>JANWLJ010000245.1 GCA_025450955.1 Polyangium sp. (in: bacteria)
AGACGATCGCCGCCGCGCGCGCCGCCGGCATCGACGTGATCGACAACGTCACCCTCCAGTTCCGCGATCTCGAGCAGTGCCGAAAGGACGCGCGCGCGGCCTCGCAGATGGGCTTCGACGGCAAGTGGGCGATCCATCCCGACCAGATCAAGATCATCAACGAGGTCTTCACCCCGTCGAAGGACGAGCTCACCCGCGCGGTCGAGATCCTCGATCTGTACAAGAAGGCCGACCTCGACCAGGGCATCGGCGCGATCGTCTACAAGGACGAGATGGTCGACGCCGCCACCCTGCGGGTCGAGTGGAAGAAGGTCGCGGTCGCCAAAAAAGCGGGGCTGCTCTAGTTGCCGAAGCGCGAGCCAAAAGAGCTGCCCCCGCAGCACACCCGCTCGGGGACGCCGATCGCGCCGCTTTATGGGCCGGAAAAACCCGATTCGAAAATCGGGAAACCGGGGGAATATCCGTTTACCCGCGGGATCTATCCGTCGATGTATCTCGGCAAGATGTGGACGATGCGGCAGTACGCCGGCTTCGGCACGCCCGAGGAGACCAACCGGCGGTTTCGCTATCTCCTCGAGAGCGGGCAGACCGGGCTGTCGGTGGCGCTCGACCTGCCGACCCAGCTCGGCTACGACTCCGACGCGCCCGAGGCGCTCGGCGAGGTGGGCAAGGTCGGGGTGGCGATCGATTCGCTCGCCGATATGGAGACCATCTTTCAAAATATCCCGCTCGATAAGGTCTCCACCTCGTTCACCATCAACGGCACCGCGCCGATCCTGCTCGCGATGTATCAGGCGGTGGCCGCCAAGCAGGGAGTTCCCTACGAGCGGATCGCCGGCACGATTCAGAACGATCTGTTGAAAGAGTTCGGCGCGCGCGGCGCCTGGATCTTTCCGATCGCGCCGTCTTTGCGGCTGTGCGTCGACGCGATCGCCTACTGCGCCGAGAAGCTGCCGCGCTTCAATCCGATCTCGATCGCCTCGCACTTCCGCGACGCCGGCGCCAATCCCGCCGAGGAGGCGGCCTACACGCTCGCGGACGGCGTGGCCTACGTGAAGGCCTGCCTCGAGCGCGGGCTCGGGGTCGACCAGTTCGCGCCGCGGCTGTCGTTCTTCTTCTACACCTACGTCAACTTCTTCGAAGAGGTGGCCAAGTATCGCGCAATGCGCCGGATCTGGGCGCGCCTGATGAAGGAGCGATTCGGCGCCGAGAACCCCGACTCGTGGCGCCTCAGGATCGCCTGCGTGTGCGGCGGCCACTCGCTCACCAAGGCCGAGCCGCTCAACAACATCGCGCGCACCACCATCGAGACCATGGCGGTGGCCTGCGCGGGGCTACAGTCGGTGTTCACCGCCGCCTATGACGAGGCGTTCGCGATCCCGACCGAGCTGGCGGCGCGCACCGCGCTAAGGGTGCAGCAGATCGTCGCCTACGAGACCGACGTGGCCAAGACCATCGATCCGCTCGCCGGCTCCTACTTCGTCGAGGCGCTCACCGACGAGATGGAAAGCGCGATCACCGGGATCATGGATCAGATCGAGGAGCGCGGCGGGATGGTGCGCTGCCTCGAAGACGGTTGGGTGCAGCGGCGGATCGCCGAGCGGGCCTTCGAGTATCAGCGCGACCTCGACGCGGGCAAGGTGCCGGTCGTCGGCGTCAACGTCTTCAAGGCCGATAAAGAGGAGCCGCTTCAGATTCACCGGGTCGACGAAGCGGCCGAGCGAGCCAAGGCCGACTCGGTGCGCGCGCTCCGAAAAAGCCGCGATCAGGCGACGGTCGAAGCCGCGCTCACTGCGCTCGAATCCGCCGCGCGCGACGAGGGGAAAAACCTGATGACGCCGATCTACGACGCGGTGATGGCCTACGCCACCGTCGGGGAGATCACCGATCGCTTGCGGCGGGTGTTCGGGGTCTATACCCCATCGAGGGTGTTTTGATGGCGCGCACCTTGCGCGTGCTCGTCGGCAAGCCCGGGCTCGACGGGCACGATCGCGGCGCCAAAGTAGTGGCCTCGGCCCTCAGGGACGCGGGGATGGAGGTCATCTACACCGGCCTCCGCGCCACGCCGGAGGCGATCGTCGCCACCGCGATCCAGGAGTCGTGCGACGTGATCGGGCTGTCGGTGCTGTCGGGCGCCCACGAGACGATCGCCAAGCGGATCCTCGAGCTTCTGCGCGCGCGCGGCGCCGAAATTCCGATTCTCATGGGCGGGGTGATTCCGCCCGAGGATCGCGAGCGGCTGCGCGCGCTCGGGGTGGGCGCGATCTTCGGACAGGAAGCGAGCTTGCAAGAGATCGTCGAGGGCGTGCGCCAGCTCGCGGCCAGCGACGGTGACGCGGACGACCAGACGCACCACGAGGAGGGCATCCAATGATCGAGGGGACCATTGGCATCGTCGGAATGGGCGCGATGGGGCGCGGCATCGCCGAGGTGTGCGCGGTGCACGGCTTTTCAACCGTGCTGGTCAAGGCCACGCCGGGAGATCTCGACGGGCCGCGCCGCGGCCTGGCCGAGTCGCTCGGGCGCGCGGTGAAAAAGGGCAAGCTGACCGCCGCCGCGCTCGACGATGCGCTCGGCCGCCTCACGCTCACGCCCGACCTCGACGCGCTGTCGGGCTGCCAGCTGGTGATCGAGTCGGTGGTCGAGGACTTCGATAAAAAGCGCGCGCTCTTTTCCGAGATCGAGCCGCGCCTGAAGGGCTCGTGCGTGCTCGCGTCGAATACCTCGTCGCTGCCGATCTCGGCGCTCGCCGACACCTTGCGCGCGCCGAGCCGGTTTATCGGGCTGCACTTTTTTTCGCCGGTGCCGGCGATGCGCCTGGTCGAGATCGCCACCAGCCAGCGCACCTATCCGAACGCGGTCGAAGCGGCGCAGCGGTTCGTCGAGCAGCTCGGCAAGACGCCGGTGATGGTGGGCGACAGCTCGGGCTACATCGTCAATCGGCTGCTCGTGCCCTATCTCCTCGACGGGATTCGCGCGCTCGAGTCGCGGGTGGCGCCGGCCGAGTCGATCGATCTGGCGATGAAGCTCGGCTGCGGCCACCCGATGGGCCCGCTCCAGCTCGCCGACGCGATCGGGCTCGACGTGGTCTACGCGATGGCCAAGACCCTGCACAAAGAGCTCGCCGACCGCCGCTACTCGCCGCCCGCCCTGCTCCGCCGCCTGGTGGTCAACGGCCACCTCGGCAAGAAGTCGGGCGTCGGCCTGTTCGACTACTCGGTCGAGCCGGCGCGCGAGAATCCGGCGCTCTGGCCCTCGGACGACGCCGAGCTCGGAGCCTGACGTGCGCATCACCCGGATCGATCACGTCGCGGTGTGCACAGCCGAGCTCGACCCCGCGCTTCCGCCCTGGCTCTCGGTGCTCGGGCTCACCCTCGGGCCACGCGAATTCGTCGCGTCCCAAAAAACCGAAGCGCTGTTCGTGCTCACGCCTGAGGAAGCGGGCGCGTGCGTCGAGCTGATCGCGCCGCGCGGCGGAAACGCCGGGCTCGAAAAGTTTCTCGAGCGCAATCAGGGACGCGCGGGGCTGCACCACATCGCGTTCGCCGTCGACGATCTGGCGGGCGCGCTCGCCGAGCTCGACCAGCGAGGGGTGCCGCTCATCGACAAGACCCCGCGGCCGGGCGCGCGCGGCCATCAGGTCGGTTTTCTCCATCCCAAGGCGGCCGGCGGCGTGCTCATCGAGCTGGTCTCGGATCACCTGAACGCGACAGTAGGGAGGCACTAGATGCGGACGCTCGAGCTGCACACGGTCCCAAAGACCGTCGGAGAGACGCCGGAGCTGATGCAGGCGGTGGTGATCCGCAAGGAGCGCGAGGGCGATCCGATCGACGCGATGCGCGTCGAAGAGGTGCCGGTGCCCGAGCCGGGCCCGTCGGAGGTGCTGGTCCTGGTGATGGCCGCCGGGGTCAACTTCAACGGGGTGTGGGCGGCGCAGGGCAAGCCGGTCTCGGTCTTTCGCATGCACAAGGACCCGTTTCACATCGCCGGCTCCGACGCGAGCGGGATCGTGTGGAAGGTCGGAGCCGAGGTGCGGCGCTGGAAGCCAGGCGACGAGGTGGTGATTCACTGCAATCAATCGTGCGGGCAGTGTCCCGAGTGTAACGGCCTCGATCCGATGGCCTGCTCGGAGCAGAAAATCTGGGGCTACGAGACGAGCTGGGGATCGTTCGCGCAGTTCACCAAGGTCCAGGCGCAGCAGCTCGTGCCGAAGCCGAAGCAGCTCGGCTGGGAAGCGGCGGCGTCATACGGGCTCACCTATTTCACCGCGTACCGGATGCTGGTCGGGCGCGCGCAGGTCAAGCCGGGCGACAACGTGCTGGTGTGGGGCGCGGCCGGCGGCCTCGGGATCTTCGCGATTCAGATCTGCAAGCTCCTCGGCGCCAACCCGATCGCGGTGGTGTCGTCGCCGGCGAAGATCGATCTCGTGCGCTCGCTCGGCGCCGAGATGATCGTCAACCGGCGCGAGTTCGGCTTCGCCAAGCAGCCGGTCGAAACGCCGGAGCAGGTCAAAAAGCGCATGGACGAGACCAAGCGCTTCGGCGGCGAGCTCAGGCGCCTGACCGGCGGCAAAGATCCCGACGTCGTCTTCGAGCACGTCGGCGCCGAGACCTTTCCGACCAGCGTGTTCGTCTGCAAGCGCTTCGGCAAGATCGTGATCTGCGGCGCGACCTCCGGCTTCAACCTCGACTTCGACGTGCGCTATTTGTGGATGCGGCAAAAAGAGATCCTCGGCTCGCACTTCGCCAACGCCTATCAGGCCGAGCGCGCCAACGAGCTGATGATGTCGGGAAAGATCCGGCCGGTGCTCGATCAGGTGTTCGACTTCGCCGAGACGCCGCTTGCCCACCAGCTCATGAAAGAGAACAAGCACAAGGGCAAGCTCGGCATCCGCGTTCAGGCGCCGCTCCCATGAAGATCGCGCGCGCCCGTCCGTAGTATTCTTCCGACATGCGGCCGTTTCCCCGTTTGCGTCTGTTCGGCGTGCCGCTGCGCATCTATCCCTCGTTCGCATTCACCGCGTTTTTCGTCGGGCTGAGCCTGCACGTCGAGGCGGTGCCGGCGCTCGAAGCGATCGCGGCGTTTTTGATCGCGCTCGTGATCCAAGAGGGCGCGCACGCCTACGCGCTCGAGCGGCTCGGGTATCAGCCGCGGATGGCGATTCACTGGCTGGGCGGCGAGACCTGGGTGGCGTGCGCCAAGCCGACCTCCGCCCGGCGGCTCATCGGGGCCTATTTCGCCGGTCCGGCGGCGGGGCTCGTGCTCGCGCTCTTCTGTTTCGTGCTCGCGTATGACGCCTCGCGCCTGCCGCTTTTCGCCGCGCACCTCGACGAGCTCGGGCGCATCGCCGGCATCTATGCGCTGGCGAGCCTGCTCCCGATCTATCCGCTCGCCGGTGGTCACGCGCTCAGGGCGGCGCTCACGAAGCGATTTGGCGCGCGCGCGTTCGACGTCGCCTACACCTTCTCGGCAGCCGCGAGCCTGGTGGTGTTCCTCGCGCTGTGGCGCTGGCCGACGCCGATCGGTTTGGTGGCGCCGCTCCTCGCGCTGTATGTGAACGCGACCCTGCGCTGGCAGAGCCGCCTTCAGCGGCTCGATCGTGAGGTCATCGAAAAGCTCAACGAAGGGCATCGGGCGCTGCACCAGCCAGCCGGGGCCGAGCGCGCGATCGAGATCGCCCGCGGGCTCTTAGCGACGGTGCGCTCGATCGAGCTCAAGTCGCTCGCGGTCCAGCTCCTCGCCTGGGGCCATCTGGCCGAGCGCAACTACGACGCCTGCGAGCGTGCGCTCAGGCGCCTGCCGCCCGGCCGCGATCCCGATCCCGCGCTCGAGGGCGCGCTCTATCTCGGCCGCGGTGAATTCAAATACGCGGCGGTGCTGCTCGCCGACGGCTTCGAGCGGCGGCGCGAGGACGGGGTCGCCTCGATGCTCGCCCACGCGCTCGTAAAGGGCTCGCGGCTCGACGAGGCGGCCGCGCTCGCGCTCTTGCCCGAGGCCGGCCCGAAGACCTTCGCCCAGCTCATGTCGCCGCTTTTTCACGCCGGCCGCTTCGAAGAGGCCCGCGCGCTGGGCGAGCGCTGGTTCGAGCGCGAAAAGCTGCCGCTCACCGCCTTCAACCTCGCCTGCACCTTCGTTCGGCTCGGCCGTCTCGAAGAGGCCGAGGCCTGGCTCTCGCGCGCGGTGCAAGCGGGCTGGCGCGATCTGAAACAGCTCGACGAAGATCCGGATCTGGCGCCGCTGAGAAACCGGCCCGGCTTTCACCACGCGCGCGCCCAGCTCACCTCGCTCGGCCGCACGCTCGGCTGAACGCTCAGCCCTTGAGGCGGCCCTTGGCGACCAGCATGCCGTGGTCGCGATATTCGTACTCGGCCGCGCGCAGAAGGTGCGCCATCGAGAGCGCGCCGGCGCGATCGCCGGCCGCGAGATAGGCCGCGCGCAGGACGATGTTGCGGATGTGCCCGCCCGCCAGCTCGAAGCGCGCCGCCAAAAGCGGATAGTCGATCTCGCCCTCGATCGGCAGCTCGTCGGGCAGCATGCGCCGCCAGATCTGCGCCCGCTGATCCTCGTCGGGAAACGGAAAGCGCAGCTCGAAGGAGAGGCGCCGCGAGAGCGCCGGATCGATCGACGACTCGAGGTTGGAGGTGAGGATCGCCACGCCGTGAAACGCTTCGAGCCTTTGCAAGATGAAGTTGGTCTCGAGGTTGGCGTAGCGATCGTTCGACGACTTGATGTCGGCGGTGCGCTTGCCCATGAGCGCGTCGGCCTCGTCGAACAGCAGCACCACGTGGCCGGTCTCGGCGGCGTCGAACACCTTGGCCAGGTTCTTCTCGGTCTCGCCGATCCACTTCGAGAGCACGCGCGAGAGATCGATTTGATAGAGCTCGAGGCCGAGCTCGCGCGCGATCAGCCCCGCCACCATCGACTTGCCGGTGCCGGGCTCGCCGGAGAAGAGCGCGGTGGTGCCGAGCCCCTTGCCGAGCTTGCGCTGAAAGCCCCAGCGGCCGAGGACGGTCGAGCGGTGGCGAAGCTGGTCGACCAGCTCGGCGATGGTGCGGCCGGTGTCGTCCGGCACCACCAGATCGCTCCAGCTCTGGCTCACCTCGACGCGCGAGGCGACGGTGCCGAGATCGGTCTCGAACTCGCTGCGCACCGCCTGCGCCACGTCGGTGGAGCTGGCCTCGCCGGGAGAGCCGCGCACCTCGGCGCGCAGCTTGACGCCGCTCGCGATCCGCAGCATCGCGCCCACCCCGACCCGATAGAGCGACGCCACCTCGGCGGCGGGCACCTCGGGCAAAAGCTCGCGCCACACCTGCTCGCGCTCGTGGGTGCCGGCCATCTGCACCTCGCGCAAGACGAGCCCGCGCCCGGCCGAGAGCCGCGCGTTGTCGCCGGTCGCGCCCGAGGTGGTGATGAGGAGCGGCTTCAAAGAGGCGCCGAGCGCCACCCTTAGCCGCTGGCTCGCCTCGTCGGCGGCGCCGAGCGACTCGCCGCCTTCGAGGAGGATCTGCGCGCCGCCGAGGAGCGCCTCGCGCAAGAGCGCCGCCACCGCCTCGCTCGGATTGGCCTGACCATGCAGCCCAGCGACCTGCGCGACCAAGGTCGGCGTGCCGAGGCGACGACAGGCCTCGCGCGCGATCTCGCCGCGCCCCGATCCCCTCGGACCGCGGAGGAGCACGTCGGTCACCGCGCCCTGCCGCCGCCGCTGCGCCGAGAGGAGCGCGCGCACCTCTTCGACC
>JANWLJ010000246.1 GCA_025450955.1 Polyangium sp. (in: bacteria)
CTTGGCGAATTGTCGACAGTTGAGCACAAACTCGAACAATTTGCACTATCATGGCAATTAAAAGGACGAGGGCGTCTAGCGACGCAAACAGACCTGACTTCGCGGTCAGCGGCGATCGAAGGCGTTGCGCGCTTGTTGAATGCGCGTCTTGTTCTTCTCGGCCCACGCCACCAGCGCCATCACCGGCGCGATCAGTGTGCGACCGAGCCGCGTGAGCGCGTACTCGACGCTCGGCGGCACCGTCGGATGCACCGTGCGCGTCACCAGTCCGTCACGCTCGAGGCTGCGCAAGGTCAGCGTCAGCATGCGCTGCGAGATGCCTTCGATGCGGCGGCGCAGCTCGGAGAAGCGCAGCGGCCCGCCCGAGAGCATGGCGACGATGTAGACGCTCCACTTGTCGCCGACGCGATCGAGGATCTCGCGCGCCAAGCACTCGTGCGGACGAACAGCCGCGTGACCAGGTGACATGAATGTGCCTCCTTGCGCCAGGCCTTCGAAGTTACCACATTGCTCCTGGTTACCAAGTGTAACCATCTTCCCATTCGGAACCAGGAGGAGGCGGTCATGAACCTCGGACTATGGATCGTGCAAGTGGTGGTCGGCCTGGCCTTCATCTTCGCCGGGCTGCTCAAGGCGACGCGGCCGATTCCGCAGCTCGCCGAGCGCATGAAATGGGTGGCGCAGGTCTCACCTGCGCGGGTGCGGTTCATCGGCGTGGCGGAGCTGCTCGGCGGCCTCGGCCTGATCCTGCCCTGGGCAACGGGGATCGCGCCGGTGCTGACGCCGGTGGCGGCGGCGGCGCTGGTGGTCGTGATGATCCTGGCGGCGGTGCACCACATCAGGCGGAACGAGTGGCCGGAGCTGGTGCCCGGGCTCGTGCTCGGCGCGCTGGCGGCGTGGGTCGCCTGGGGGCGCGCGGGTTAGCGATTCGCCGCCGGCGAGCTCGGTCGAGCGACCGGCCGCGAGCGCCGGGGCTCCGCGATCGGAACAAATCGGCTAGCGTGTCGATCCGGCGCTGGCTCGTTCGTGCAATAGCAAAACCCGACCCTCCTGACGAGGAGCTCTCTCCGCTCGGGTTATATTGCGCGAAACCGGAGGCGCCTCCGAATCGGACGAGCGCCTTCAGAGGAGACGCCATGGACACGAGCCACGAATTCCGCCTCGGAGGCGACCTCGTCATCGATCGACTCGGCTTCGGCGCGATGCGCCTGCCCACCGCCGGCTTTCACGGCCCGCCGCGCGATCCGGAGACCGGCCGCGCGGTTTTGCGCCGCGCCGTCGAGCTCGGCGTGAGTCACATCGACACCGCCGCCTTCTATCGCAGCAGCGACGGCACGGTGCGCGCCAATACGCTCATCCGCGAGGCGCTCCATCCGTACCCGCGCGGGCTGGTGATCGCCACCAAGGTGGGCCCGATCTTCGGCGCCAACGGCCCGGCGCCGGCGCCGCCCGCCAAGCTGCGCGCGCTGGTCGAGGAGAATCTCGAGACGCTCGGCGTGGACCGCCTCGATCTGGTCTACCTGCGCATCGGCGCGATGGAGGTTCCGCACGGCGAGTCGCTCGGCAAACGCTTCGAGGCGCTCGCCGCGCTGCGCGAAGAGGGGCTCATCCGCCATCTCGGTGTCAGCAACATCGACGCGGTCCAGCTCGCCGAAGCGCGCGCGATCGCGCCGGTCGCGGCGGTTCAGAACCATTTCCATCTCGCCAAGCGCGACGAAGCCGCGGTCTTCGACGCCTGCGTCAAAGGCGGGATCGCCTTCGCGCCCTTTTTCCCTCTGGGCGGCGGCATGACCGATCTCAATGGCGAGCGCGTGGCCAAGATCGCGGCCCGGCATCGCGCCTCGGTTTCGCAGATCGCGCTGGCCTGGCTTTTGGCCCTCTCGCCGGTGACCCTGGCCATTCCGGGCTCGGGCTCGATCGCCCACCTCGAGGAGAACCTCGCCGCCCGTTCGATCACCCTCAGCTCAGACGAGCTCGCCGAGCTTCAAGGGCTCGGATGATGGTGCGCCTCTGCCGGCCGTGCGCGGTGGAGCCAGTCGTCGAACGGAATGCGGCCGAGGCGCGCTTCGCCGAGCGGCACGAGCGCGCGGTCGGCGACCCGGCCGCCGAAGTATCGGGCCTCGGGGTCGCTCACCACCTGGCGCGGGTCGCCGATCGCCTTCAAATAGCGGGCGACGAATTCGTTGAACGGGGCGCGCTCCGGGCCGGCGATCTCGATCCTGCCGTTACGCGGCGGCGCGAGCGCCACCTCGGCGACGATGGCCGCGACGTCGTCGGCTGCGATCGGTTGAAACAGCGCGGGCGAAATTCGAATCACGTTTCCTTGCGCGCCCGAATCGGCGATGCCGCCGAGAAATTCCAAAAACTGGGTCGAGCGGATGATGGTGTACGGGATTCCCGAGCTCTCGATCAATTTCTCCTGGGCGAGCTTGGCGCGAAAGTAGCCAATCTCGGGCGTCCGGTCGGTGCCGACGATCGAGAGCGCGACATGGTGCCCGACCCCGGCGGCGGCCTCCGTCGCGAGCAGGTTGCGGCCGGAGGTCTGAAAGACCTTCAGCGCCGCCTGGTCTTCGAACGACGGCGAGTTGGAGAGATCGATCACCACCTGCGCACCGGCGAGCACCTCTTTGAGACCCTGTCCGGTGATGGTGTTGACGCCGGTGTCGGGCGAGGCGGCGACCACCTCCTCGGCGCGCTGCCGCAAGATGGCGACGGTCTTCGAGCCGATCAAACCGGTGCCGCCGATGACGACGATCTTCATGGTCTCCTCCTCGTCGAGGACTGCGGCCCGCGAATGGGCGCCGACCGCGATCCGAATGGCGCCGATGTAGCGCCGAGAGTGAGGCCGTCAAGAGGATCACGAGTATCAATGCGAGTGCAGTGTCCTATGTCCTCGGAAAGATCTTCGTGCGCTAAGGCGCGGTGATCGCGTTGTTGTCGAGCGCGATCATCGTCTGGGCGAGCACGCGCCCGTCGAGAGACGCGTTGGTCTGCAGCGTGACCGCGGTCTTGCACAAGACGACGCCGGCGAAATGCGCGTTCGCTTCGATGGTGACTTTTCCCGCGACCTGCCAGAACACGTTCTTGGCCTGCGCGCCGCCGCTCAGAAGAACGCTCTTGGCGCTCGACAGATCGACGTCCTTCGAAATCTGGAAGATCCAGACGTCGTTCGCGCCGCCGGCGAGCGTCAGGTCGAGCGGAATCGTCACCGTGCTGCCCCAGGTGTAGAGACCGGGCGCGAGCGTCAGTCCGCCGAGGTTGCCGCTCGACAGGTTCAGGTGATCGGGCGGCGTTCGCCCGGCGGCGTCGGTATATGCGGTCTGCATACCGAGCACTGCGGTGGTCAAGTTGGCCGGCGTCGGGGTCGCGTAGTTGGCGGCGTAGATCTTGGCCGGCGGCGCGACCGAGGCGGAGGTCGAGTAGACGTTCGAGGGATCGGCGGTCATCGAGAAGCCGGTGATGAAGCTGGCCGCGGCGGGGCTGAGACCCACCTCGCCGCCGCTGATCGCCGAGCCGGTGACGTTGGTGATGGCGGTCTTCGCGAGCAGGACATAGCTGCCGGGCGTGGTGAGGCTGCCGCCGCCGCCGATGTCGACCGGCGCCGGGCCGAGCCCGCCCGGATTCGGCGGGTTGTTGGGCGTCAGATCCGCCGGCGCCTCCGCGAGATCGCCGCTGCCGCCGGGGAGCGCGAGATCGTCGCCTCCGTCGGCCGGCGGGGCGCCCATCGAACAACCGGCGAGCAGCACGAGCGGCAAGAGGCTGCGCGCGGTCATGACTGCACCGTTCGTTCGACAGGCGGTGCGGCCGGCGCGGCATCCGACAGGAACCGCGAGGACTCGAGCCACCTCGTGAGCGACGCCGATTCTTGCTCGTCGACTGAGTCCCATCCGCCGCTGAGATGCGTCTCCAAGGCCGCGAGCGCGTCCTCGACGGCGCGAGCGCGTTCGCTCGCAGCGTTCTGCGGATCCGACTGCAGCCCGGCGAGCGACAGCTTCAGCTGCGCGCAGCGCTCGGAGATTCGGTCATGAAGCTGCTTCTTGTGCTCGTGCTTGATGGTTTCCAATGAATCCTCCTGAAACGTGAGGTGCAAAAAAAGCGTTGCCGGCACGCACCGAGCGAATCCGTTTCCATGGATTCTCCAGGTGCGAGAAATGGCGCAGCCGTCGCGCGATCTGACGCGGCGGCTCAACGATGGCGGCGGGCGGTGGTGAACGGCGCTACTTCCAAGGAGCTTGGCGGCAGGGACGAAGACTCTCCGGGGCAGAATAGAACCTAGCGATGAACCTGAAAACCACAAGGGCCCATCGGCACAGAGCTCGCGCTATCGGAAGTCGAGCGGGCGGGCACCGGGGCGCGCAGGGCGCGCGCTACGATGCGACGCCGTGCTCGTCGAGCCAGCCGAGGAGCTGGCGGATGCTGCCGGTCGCTAGCGCCACGCAGCTGTCGGCGCCTCCGTAGTACAGGTTGATCGTGTCGCCGTCGGCGCCGAGAGTGTAGCCGCAGGGGAAGGCCACGTTGGGGACGTCGCCTTCGCGCTCGTAGGGCGCCTCGGGGCCGAAGATCCAGGAGTCGCCGCGCAAGAGGCACTGCTCGGGTCTATCGAGCGCGAACAGCGCGAGCCCGAGCCGATAAAGGCTGCCCGAGGCCGTATTGCGCACGCCGTGATAGATCATGAGCCAGCCGCGCGCCGTCTCGATGGGCGGCGGCGACATTCCCACCTTGTTGGCGTCCCACCACGAGCCTTTGCGCGCCGGCAGGATGAGCTTGTGGCCGCCCCAGTTGCGCAGATCCGGCGAGTAGGAGATCCACACGTGCGCTCCCGAGTCGGCCATCGGACGATGAAGGAGCGCGAAGCTGCCGTCGATGCGACGGGGCAAGAGCGCCGCGTCCTTGTCGTCGGGCTGCATGACGAGACCGAGCCGCTCGAAGCGCCGAAAGTCGTCGGTCAGCGCCAGCGCGACGCCGGGGCCGCCCTTGCTGAACGCGGTGTACGCGATCGCGTACTTGCCGAGCTCCTCGACGAAGGTGATGCGCGGGTCTTCGATGCCCCAGAGCTCCTCCGGATAACGCTCGGGCTCGGGTCGCATCGTCGGCTCTTCGTCGATGGTCCAACCGTCGACGCCGTTTTGGGAGCGGGCCGCGCACAGGTGCGAATGGCCGCGACGATCCTCGACGCGGCACAAGAGCAGCGTCGTGCCGTCGGAGAGGCGGGTGGCGGCGGGGTTGAAGACGCTGTGCGCCGGATAGGGCCAGTCCTCAGCGGTCAGGATCGGGTTGGTTGCGTGACGGTGAAACAACGTCTCGTATCCACGGGCCTTGCCCATGTGGCTCATTGATTTTTCCTGTCCCATTGGTCGCGGCGGCGCGATCGGCCGCGCGCATCTCGGTGAGCGCCAGCAGAAACGACAGCGTCGATTCCGCTCCCTGGTTTTCATTGACCCTATCGGGGTGCAGCCCGTCGCGACAGCCGCCGCTCGACGCGTCGTACACCGGCGCGTGCAGCTCGTTGTCGCCGACGAACCAGTCGAACGCGACGCGGGCGCGATCGAGCCAACGGCGCGCCCCGGTGAGCCGATGGGTCTCGAGGCAGGCCGAGATCGTCGC
>JANWLJ010000247.1 GCA_025450955.1 Polyangium sp. (in: bacteria)
AGAGCTTCATGGCTGCAGGAGCAGGCGCGCGCGATCGATCTTTTCCATCACCGCCTGCACCCGCCCGTCGGCCTCGAGCGCCGCGTGCAGCGCCTCGGCGGCGCGCCGATAGCTCGGAACGTCGAGCACGCCCTGGAGCAGCCGATAACGCAAAAACAGAAACGCGGTCTGCGCCACGTCGGTGAGGCAGTAGCGCTTGATCATCTCGATCTGGCCGGCGTGATAAAGCCCTTCGACCTGGCTGCCGTCGACGCCGACCTTGCCCGGCAGCCCGATCACCCGCGCGATCGCGTCGAGCGAGCCGATCTTGGCGGCGCCGTGCTCGCACAGAAGATCGTAGACGTCGATGTGGCCCGCGTCGGTGAAGCGATAACGATAGTCGCGGTCCTGAAAGAAAAAGCGCATCGGCACGCCGTGCCGCAGGCAGCGCAGCGCGATCACCGGCAGATCGAAACCGCGCCCGTTGTAGGTCACCAGATGCGGCCGGTGCTGCTCGGCGAAGTTGGCGAACGCCGCGAGCATGCCCGGCTCGTCGGTGTCCTCGCCGATGTTGCCGAGCCGCTTGAAGCCGTAGGCCTCGTCGAGCCACAGCACCCCGATCACGATCGGCCGGTGTGCATAGAGCGGCGGAAACGGCCGCTCCTGTCCCGCCGCGACCTCGGGATGGCAATAGAGCTTCAAATCGGGAACGGTCTCGATATCGAGCACCAGATAGCCGCGGCCGGACATGCGCGCAGGATAGCGCAGGCCTGTGACGATTTCCGCGGAGCGCGCTAAAGCGGAAAAATGAGGGTCAAGCCGGCGAGCTCGGCGTCGCCGAAGGCCTGATGGGCGTAGGCGTCGTTGAACAGGTGACCGTAGGAGATCTCGACCAGCCCCTCGGAGAGCCAGCGCGACAGGCGTTCGAGCCCGCGCAGCCGGATTCGGAGCTGAATTTCCGTGTACATCGTATCGAACGCGCTCAGCTTGGGATCGGCGGTGTAGAAGAGCTGCTTGTTCGCCGACGACGAATAGCAGGCGGTGCAGGCCTTGCCCTGCGGATCGTTGAGGTTGTGAAAGGCGTCGACGGTGTAGGTCGGCGTATCGTCGCCCGGCACGTTGCTCCAAAAGCTGGCCGCGGTCTGGGTGTAGTAGCGCCCGGTGACGCGAAGCTCGACCGGCCCGACCGGAATGAAAATCCGCAGCTCGGGCGTCTGCGAATAGATCGACCAATCGTCCCAATAAAAGCGATACGAAGGGCGAAACGCGATATAGGGAACCAGCTTCGAGCCGAGCGGCACCATCACGTTTCCGCTCACCGCCACCGACTGGCGGAAGCGTTGAAACGGCACCGATTCGCGCGACGGCGAGCCGCCGAGATTGACGGTTCGATATGGATTTCCTTGATAACCATTCGTCTTGTTGCCGAAGCCGACCACGTCGAGATCGTAGGAGAGGTTGACCAGCGCGGTCGGGCTGAGGAGCTGGGTGACGCCGGCGATGAGGTGCACGCTGTCGAGCCCGCCGAGCGGCGCGTAGTTGGTCGGCCCCATCCGCTGCGCCACCTGATCGTGACCCCAGGCGAGCGCGAGCCCGAGCGTGGTGTTGTGGTGAAACAGATCGACGGTGCCGCTTATCGCCGCGGTGTGGGCCCAATAGTCCGATTCGGACGAGTAGGTGTACGAGGCCGAGAGCAGCGCCGGGCCGACGTGCTGGCCGAGCGAGAAGCCGGCCTCGTTGCGCAGCTCGGTGAACGGCTGATCGCGGAGGACGCCCGCGGCCACCGACGCCGAGGTGATGGTGTCGAGCAGGTAGTGCGCGCCGATCACCGTTCCCGTCGAAAACGTCTTCGTCAGATCGGCCTCGGGCTGCACCACCCGGGTGTTGCGATCGCGATAATAATTGCCGCGCAAGGTGATGTCGTCGGCGCGCGCGACGGTCGGCCAGGCGGCGAGGAGCGCGAGGGCAAAGAGAAGTCGGCGCAAGCGGGCTCTCGATTCAGCGCGTCAGTTGCAGCCGCAGCCGCCGCCGGCGGTGCCGAAGCCGCCTTCGGATCCCTCGCGGGAGAACTGCCAGTGCTGGCGGAACTTGTCCTCGACCCGCTCGCCGGCCGGATCCATCACCCGCTCCGAGAGGTACTCGCGCTGATACGGTTTGACCGGCGCGCAGCCGCTCGACAAGAGCACGAGACCGAGGCTGAGCCCGCAGGCGGCGGCGACGAGACGCTTCATCGCGCGCATCTTCCGACAACCCGCGCGCGCGCGCAAGCGTTGCCTGCTCGGCGCCTTGGCCGCGGGCGGGCGAAACGCCCTTACCCGCAGTAGTAGTGCTGCTGCGGCACGCCGTTGATGTCGTTCAACCAAAAGGACTTGCAGCTCTGACTCTTGTCGCAGCACTCGGTGTGCGTTCCGGAGTCGTAGGTGTCGTCGACCGTGCAGGTGTCGTAGGCGCAGGTGTCGCTGCTGCACGCGCCCGCCTGACAGGCGTAGTTGCCGCCGCACACCCGACCGCAGCTGCCGCAGTTCAGGTTGTCCTGCTGCAGATTGGCGCATTGGCTGGTGCAGAGGGTCAGGCCGGTCGGGCAGCTCGCCTGGCACTGGCCGGCTTGGCAGGTGTACGGATTTCCGCCGGCCGGCGGCGTGAGCGCAGAGCAGGCGTTGCCGCACTTGCCGCAATTGAAATCGTCGCTCGCGAGGGAGACGCACGCCGAGTCGCAGACGCTCTTTCCCGACGAGCAGCTGCCCTGGCACACGCCTCCGACGCAGGCCGCGCCCCCGCCGGAGGGCGAGTCACAGTAGTTGTCGCAGGAGCCGCAGTGGCTCGGGTCCGAGGAGGTATCGACGCACGCATCGCCGCAGATGCTCTCCGACGGGGAAATGCAGGTCTGCGCGCACTTTCCCGCCTGGCACACGCCCTTGGCGCCGGCGGCCGAAACCGGGCATTGATAGCCGCAGCTGCCGCAGTTGTTCGGATCGTTCATCAGGTCCAAGCACCCCTTTGGACACACGGTGCACGCGCCGCTTTGGCCGCCCGTTCCGGAGTCGGATGCGGTGCCGCCATCGGCGCTCATGCTCCCGGCGGCACCGCCCGAGCCGGTCGGTCCGGAGCCGCACGTCGTCGCACAGTCGGAAGCGGAGCCGCCGCCGCAGGTGCAGCGCGCGACGCAGGTCTGCGCCTGCGCGCAGTCGCGGGCGGAGCCGGTTCCGCCGCAGCCGGGGAAAAACATCCAGGTGGAGAGCGCCACGAGCAGGCCGATACGCGTCATCAGATCACCTTTCGGGAAATGGCTTTCGGAACCGGTGGACCGGCTGCTTCTACGGAGCGAGCTGCGATCTCTTCCGGCGGTTCGGATCGGCGGGTTCGCCGATTCCCCGAGAGGGGTTTGCGGTTGCGGCTATTGGTGGGCGGCGCGCGCCAGCTCGACCAGCGGCGAGACCAGCCAGCGGGCCGCCGCCCGCAGATGCTCGTCCGAGGAGATCGCGCTCGCCACCGGCGGCGACAGCGAGACGTAGGTCGCCACCGCGAGCTGTCCGAGCGGGTTGTCGAGCAAATGATGATCGCGGAAGCGTCGCAGCACCTCGATCTGGCGCGCGAGCGGGGTGCCGTAGGCGGCGGTGGCGATGAAGCAGCCGTGCAAGGTGACGAACGCCGCCTGCAAGGTCGAGGTGTGGGAGGCGGCGATCTTCGAAGGCGCGTCGCACATCGCCAGCGCGCGCACCGCCACCGTGTAGCTCACGTCCGAGCGGAGTCCCGAGATCAGCGTCGAGACGGTGGTGCCGGGCGGGCCGGGCGGCGGCGGCATGGTCGACGAGGGGATCGCGGTGAGAAAATCGGCGTCGGTGATCGGCGCGTTCTCGCGATAGCGCACGTCGAAGCGGTTGGTCGCGGTGCCGCCAATCGCCGAGGCGAAGCTGAGCGAGATCGAGGTCGCGTTCGGCGTGAGCGTGAGCGCGGTGGGCGGGCTCGGCGCGGTGCAGGTGGGCGCGCCCCCGTCTCAGGTCGGCAGCGCCCGCACCTTGACCCGATACGCGCCCGAAGCGTCATTGGTGAGAATCAGCCGCCCGGCGCCCGAGCCGTCGGTGGTGGTGATGGTCATGTCGGGCGGATGGAGCGCGCCGGTCGCGCCGTCCCAGTCGCCATATCCCGCGTAGTCGCTCTGAAGCTCGACGTCGGTGCCCGCGCCGACGGTAAACGGCACCGCATAGACGATCGACGGCTGGCCGAGAAAGTCGTGCCCGTAGATGTTCAGCTCGGGGTGCTCGTCGTCGAGGTTCGGGTGGCGGTGATACATGTTGAAGTCGGCCTCCTCGCTGACCTCGACCTTGACCACGTAGTCGCCGTCGTGCGGCGGGCTCCAGCGGATCGGCGGATCGATCGGCTGCATCCCCGGCGGCGTCGCGCCCGAGATCGCGCCGAGGTCGTTCACCGTCGAGAACGCGCGCGCGTCGGCGCCGTCGTGATCGGTGGTGAAGCTGGTCAGATCGGCGCGCGGCGGATAGAGCGAAAACGCCGGCGGATCGGCGTAGGCGCCCTTCGATCCATAAAACGGCGACGCGCAGGAGACCACGTCCACGCCCCCCACGTTCATCGACACCCCGCCGCGCGGCGAGCAGTAAAACGGCTCGGGCGAGCTCACGTCGAAGTGATAGCCGATGGTCTCGTCGTCGCACTCCGAGCCCGCGATCCCGTGCGCGCCGCAGGTCGCGATTGAATTGCCGTAATTTCCGCCCATCACCACGTAGCCGTAGTGCTGGTTGCGCTCGTGCGCCCACACCGGCAGGACCATGTCGCGGCGGCCGTAGGGAAAGCGAAAGTCGGTCTTGAGCCGCCCGTCGCCGGGCCGATTGGCGAGGCCGAGCGTGCCGGTCAGGCGCGAGACATAGGCGGTATCGACGTAGTGGCCGGAGGGATCTTCGATCCACACCGCGATCTGCAAGTTGGCGATCGGCTCGAAGGTGACCTCGACGGTGCGGCACGGTTGCGACTGCGCGCGCGCGATCGAAACCAGCCCGACCACCATCGCACCGGCGAGAAACGACGCGCGCATGGACAGATCATTCCACCCGGGCGCGCGGAGTCAACTGAACGCCCGCGCCAATCGCGAAGGCTTCAGCTGAGCGTGGCGAGCATCGCAAGATTTTCGCGCGCGATCTGATAGTCGGGGTTGAGCTCGAGCGCGTGCTCGAAGCAGCGCTGCGCCTCGATCTTGCGATCGAGCGCGAGATAGGCCGCGCCGAGATTTCCCCACGACGGTTAGTGCCGCGGCACCAGCGCCAGCACCTGCTCGAACCCGGCGGCGGCTTCGTCGGGACGCCCCTCTTCGAGCGCGGCGTGCGCGCGCGCGAACAGCTCCTCGCCGCGCAGGTAGTCGCCGAGCGGCACGCCCGGGTGGGTGTCGCGCAGCATCCGCTCATAGGCGCGCACGAACCGCCGCGCCTCTTTGCGCCGCTCGCTCGCGCCCTCGCCGGTATCGGTGATGGTGAGGTAGTCGCGCAGCGCGAGATAGGCGCCGCCGAGCCGTTCGGCGTGCTTGGCCGCCGCCGCCAGATTCCAGCGATGGAGCGGCTCGTCGGGCTCGAGGCGCGCCGCCTCCCGCAGATGCTCGACCGCGCTCTCGAGCTGATCGAGCTGCAGCAGGCACACCCCGAGCGCGCTGCGCCCTTCGGCATTTTCCGGATGATGAGTGACGAACCGCTCGAGCCGCCTCCGCGCCGCTTTCGGCCGCCCGGCCTCGAGATATTCCAGCCCGCGCTCGAGTGCGCGCATCAGGCTGGCCGCCGCCCGCGACGAGGGGCTCCCGCCCGCTTCGCGCCCGAGCTGCGCGAGCGCCTCTTGCGTCTCTTTGGCGAGCCCGCTCTCGGCGCGCAGCGCGGCCAGCACCCGCTCGGCCCGCTTGCCGCCATGACGCAGGAGCTCGGCCGCGAATGGCGGCAGCTCCGCCTCCGGCACCTGCTCGCGGATGAGCTCGATCGCCTGCCTGAGCTCGCCTTCATCCTCGAGGCTGCTCAAGAGATCGAGCACGCTGCGCTCGAGCAGCGCCTCCGGATCGCGCAGCCGCACCTCGGCCGGCACCGGCGCTTCCAGATCCGACAGCAGCCCGAGCGCGCGCGCCTTGATCTCGTCGGCGATCGCCGGATCTTCGAGCAGCGCCCCGATGCGGCCGACCACCCGCTCGCCGCCGAGCCGCGCGAGGAGATAGTAGGCCCAGCTCGACTCGGTCTCGGTCGGCGAGCAGAACGCGCGCAGCAGGCTGGGCATGGCCGCGTTGCCGGCCGTCCGCACGCAGCGAACCAGCTTGCGGCGCTCCGGCCCTTGCGGCATCTGGCCGCCGGCGGCTCGGCGCAAGGAGTCCACGACAGAACGTAAAGGTTGAAGAGCGTTCGAAATATCGGCGATCTCGGGCGCTGCTGCCATGACGCCCTCCGGGCAGACCGCGCTGCACCTATACAATACGGTACATATATGGTCATAGACTGTCAACAGCTCCCGAGCCGACGGCGCGCGATTTGCTGCTCTTTTTCCCGAGATGCGCATCGCGATGATCTCCACTCCCTTCGTTCCAGTGCCACCTCCGCAGTACGGCGGCACCGAGCTCATCGTGGCCGAGCTGGTCGAGGGGCTGATCGCGGCGGGCCACGAGGTGACGCTCTTCACCTGCGGCGAGGAGGGCCCCGACGTCCGCGCGCTCTACGGCACCCCGCACTGGCCGCCCGATCCCTATCCCGAGCTCGAGCACGCCTCGTGGGCGCTCGGCGAGGTGTTGGCCGACCGGCGCGGGTTCGACGTGATCCACGCGCACGTCCCGTCGGCGCTGGCGTTCGCGCCGTTTGTCGACGTGCCGATGGTCTACACGGTCCATCACGATCGCGATCCGCGGCTGTGCTCGCTCTACGCGCGCACGCGGGCGCAGCTGATCGCGATCAGCGCCCGGCAGCGCGAGCTGTCGCCCGAGCTCGAAGGCGCGCAGGTGATCCACCACGGCATCTCGCCCGATCGCTATCCGCTCGGCGAAGGGGCGGGAAAGTACGCGGCGTTTTTAGGCCGGTTCTCGTCGGAGAAGGGAGTTCATCACGCGATCGACGTGGCGCGCGCGGCCGGCGTGCCGCTGCGCCTGGCCGGTGGTCCGCACTTTCGCGACCGCGACTACTTCGCCCGCTGGGTGCGGCCGCGCCTCGGCGCTCCCGGGGTGACCGCGATCGGGCTGGTCGGCGGCGTCGAGAAGAGCGCGGTTTTGGCCGGCGCGTGCGCGCTGCTCTTTCCCATCGATTGGGAGGAGCCGTTCGGGCTGGTGATGATCGAGGCGATGCTGTGCGGCACCCCGGTCCTGGCGTTCGCCCGCGGGTCGGTGCCGGAGGTGATCGAAGAGGGCGTGACCGGCTATTTGTGCGCGGACGAAGACGAGATGGCCGAGCATCTCGGCGCGCTGGCGCGGGGAGGATTCGATCGCCGGCGCTGTCGAACGCGCGCCCGCGAACAATGGAGCGCGCGGCGGATGGTCGCCGAGCACCTGGCGCTCTATCACGAGGTCGCCGAGCTGGACGCTGATGGCCGACGAGCCCACGCCTCGCCG
>JANWLJ010000248.1 GCA_025450955.1 Polyangium sp. (in: bacteria)
CCGCCGCCACCCATATCGCCCGGCGCGTGGGCCAGGTCGGTGGGCGTGAACGTCTGATCGTTGCGGCAGCCGGGGCCGAGCAGGCCCACGGTGCAGATTCCAATCAAGGCCAAGTTCCTGAACATCACGACCTCCTTAAGTCCCAGCGGCGCGTTGTATCCCAAAGACCCACCTCGGATCAACGCTTGAATGCGCACCGGCTGCGCGAACCTTCAAATTATCGACCGCTCACGTCGGCGGACGGCATCTCGGGCGGCGGCGCGCCCGACTGCGACATCGGCTGGAGGGTGGCGAGCAGGATGATGGCGATCAGCAACAGGCCGAGCGTGCCGTGCAGCGCGGCGTAGAGGGCGCGCTTCATCGGAGCGTCGGGCGCGCGTCGGCCGACCTGGCGCTGCTTGAGGGTGAGCACGATGTGGATCGCGATCACGATCATCACCAGCGTCAGCTTGATGTGCATCCACAGCGCCACCTTGAACCAGGCCGCGCCATAGATGTCGATCAGCCACAGCCCGCAGCCGATGGTGAGCACCGCGCCGGGGATGGTGACCAGATAATTCAGGCGGCCTTCGAGCCAGGTGTAGCGCGGCCGCACCGACGGCGCCTCGCGCGCGTGATAGCCGAGCACCCGGGAAAACGTGAGCAGCCCGCCCATCCACAACACGACGCCGACCAGATGAAAGCCGAGAACCCAACCGCGCATGGCACGATGATGCAGGGCGCTTGCGCCGCGTCAAGGCTTTGCGGTACGAAGCGTCGATGCCGCGCGTGAAGATCCTTTTCCACGACAACTGCTTCGACGGGGCCGCGTCGGCGAGCCTGTTCTCGCGCTTCTATGCGAGCCGGATCGATCCCGAGGCGAGCTTCGCGTTTTCCGGCAAGGCGCACGGCGCCGGCGACGTCTATGGCCAGGACAGCTTCGACGGCGACGTCAACGCGGTGGTCGATTTTCGCTACAGCTCGAATCCGCGGCTCGAGTGGTGGTTCGATCATCACGTGAGCGGCTTTCCCACGCCCGCCGACGAGGCGCATTTTCGAAAAGAGCCGAGGCCGCACCAGTTCTACGATCCGAAGGCGCGCTCGTGCGCGAAGTTCCTCGCCGAGACCTGCGCCCGCACCTTCGGTTGGGACTATTCGCCGTACGCCGAGCTGGTGCGCTGGGCCGATCTCATCGACGGGGCGCAGTTCGAGAGCCCGCGCGCGGCGGTCGAGCTGGCCGAGCCGGCGCTCCAGCTCATGACCTGGGTCGAGAACAACCACGAGGATGATCTCAAGCTGCGCTTCATCGACGAGCTGACCCGACGGCCGCTCGCCGAGATCGCTGAAGAGCCCTACATCGTTTCCGCGCTCACGCCGATCCTCGAGCGCCACAAGGGCTCGGTCGGGGTGATCCGCGCGCGCGCCCGCTACGAGAGCGGCGTGGTCGACTTCGACGTCTCGGGCGACGGCGTCGATATCTATAATAAGTTTATTCCTTATTATTTATTTCCCGATTGCCATTATGTGGTCGGGGTGTCGTTGTCGAAGACGCGCGCCAAGGTGTCGGTAGGCTCGAACCCGTGGCGGCCCGAGCGGCGCACCGCCAACATCGCGCAGATCTGCGAGCGCTACGGCGGCGGCGGGCACCCGGTGGTGGGCGCGGTGTCGCTCAGGACCGACGAGCTCGAGCGGGCCAAAGAGGTGGCGGGCGAGATCGCCGTCGAGCTCCGGCGCGCGGCGGCGGGCGAACCGTAGGAGACGAGCATGCCGTCGTTCGACGTGGTGTCGAAGGTGGATATGGCCGAGGTCGATAACGCGGTCAATCAGTGCAAGAAGGAGCTCGGGCAGCGTTACGATTTTCGCGGGACGAACACCGAGATTGAAAACGGCGCCGACGGGCTGGTGCTGCGCTCTTCTGACAAAGAGCACCTCTCGGCCGCTTATAAAGTGCTGATGGAGCGGCTGGTCAAGCGCGGCGTGTCCCTGCGCGCGCTCGATCCGCAGGAGGTCGAGCCGGCGGCCAAGCAGTCGGTGCGGCAGCAGATCCTGCTCAAGCAGGGAATCTCCGCCGAGAAGAGCAAGGAGCTGAACAAGCTCATCAAGGAATCCAAGATCAAGGTGCAGTCGCAGCTTCAGGACGAGCAGCTCCGCGTCACCGGCAAGAACCGCGACGATCTGCAAGCCGCGATTCGCCTCTTGCGCTCGGCCGACGTCGGCCTCGATCTCCAATTCACCAACTTCCGCGATTAACCCGGCCGATCCGCCTGTTATTGGGCTTGATCAATAATATAGGTGTCGGGGTTGGCTTCGCCGGCGGTGGGGGCGGTCTGGGTCGGGGCGGTGCCTTGCAAAAAGACCTCGTCGATCGCCGTCGGTGAGCCGGGCGGGGCGAGCAGGCCGGTCTTCGGATCGATGCGCTGCACCACCACGCCGGGCGGTTGCAAAAATGGTTTTGGCGGCAATCCCTTCTCGGCCCCTTGCATGATATCGACCCAGATCGGCAGCGCCGCGCGCGCGCCCTCTTCGCCGCGGCCGAGCTCGCGCATGTCGTCGTAGCCGACCCACACGCCGGTCACCAGGTCCGGGGTGAAGCCGACGAACCAGGCGTCGCGGTGGCCGTTGGTGGTGCCGGTCTTGCCGGCCGCCGGCCGCTTGAGCTTGCCGCGCGCCGAGACCGCGGTGCCCTCGTCGAACACCGAGGTGAGCATCGAGGTCATGAGATAGGCGAGCTCGGGCTTGATCGCCTGCGTCGCCGATTTGGCGGGATCGGGCTCGGGGTCGGTGCCGATCCGCTCGATGAGCTGCGGCGTCATCCGCCGTCCGCCCGCCGCGAACGTCGCATAGGCGTTGGTCATCTCCATCGGCGTCACCGCCGAGGTGCCGAGCGCGAGCGACGGGTTCGCCTCGAGCGGCGATTCGATCCCGACCGACTGCGCGAGCGACACCACCTGCGCGGGATCGACGCCGCCGCGCTGCACGTCGACCAGCTCGGAGGCGACAGTGTTGAGCGACTTGGCGAGCGCGACCCGCAGCCGCACCGGGCCGAGATAGTCATTCTTCTCCGCGTTGCCCGGTTTCCAGGGCTTGAGCCCCGGCGAGGCGTAGACCTGCGGGCCGTCGATCATCACCGTCGCGGGCGTGTACTTCTCCGTCGAGAACGCGGTCGCGTAGAGGAACGGCTTGAACGACGAGCCCGGCTGCCGCTCGGCCTTGAGCGCGCGATCGAAGTCGCCCAATCGATAGTCGTAGCCGCCGACCAGCGCCTTGACCTGGCGGGTGGCCGGATCGATCACCACCGCCGCCGCCTGCGGGCCGAGCTCGAGCGCGAGCACCGGCGGCTTGTCGGGCGGCTGCTCGGCGATCCGCACCCGCAGCACGTCGCCCGCGCGGAACCGCTTGTCGGCGGTCAGCGCCTTCGGGTTATAGCGATCGACGGTGGCGGGCAGCGGCAGAAACCCGACCTTGCCGCCGAGGTTGACCGTCGCGCCGGCCGCGCTTTCCGGAGTCGCGGTCACCGCGGTCACGATCCCCTCGACGATCTTTCCCGGCTTCGGCCCCGACGGCAGCTCGCGCGCGAGCTTGCGCAGCCGGGCGGCCAGCGCGCGTCCCGTCAGGTGCTCGAGCGGCTTCCGATAATTGTGCCGCTCGTCGAGCGCTTGCAGCTCTTTGTCGACCGCGTCGCGCGCCAGCTTCTGGATCCGGGTGTCGCAGGTGGTGACCACGGTGAGCCCGGCGATGGCGAGCTGTTTTGCGCCGATGCGCTCGATCAGGGTGCGCTTCACCTCGTCGACGAACTCGGGCGCGGTACCAATATACGGCTCCGGCGTGCGCACCAGCTTGATCGGCGCGCGCGCGAACCGCTCCGCGTCGGCGGGCTTCAGGTGCTGGTAGCGCACCATCTGCGAGAGCACGTAGCGCTGCCGCTCTTTGGCGCGCTCGGGGTGCTTCCAGGGATCGATCTCGCTCGGCCCCTTGGGCAGCGACGCGAGCAGCGCCGCCTCGCCGGCGTCGACGTCGGAGATCGACTTGCCGAAATAAAAGCGCGACGCCTCCTCGACTCCGAATCGATGATAAGGAAAATCGATCTGGTTCAAATAGAGCCAGAGGATCTCGTCCTTGGACAGCTTGTCCTCGAGACGACGGGCCAGGATCATCTCCTGGATCTTGCGTTTGATCGCCGAAAAACCCGACCGTGAATAATTCTTGAGAATCAGGTTTCTCACGAGCTGCTGGGTCAAGGTCGACGCGCCCTGCATGTGCGCGCCCGGCCGCAGATCGTTTAAAAACGCGCGCAGCATGCCCCAGTAGCTG
The DNA here is from genome assembly GCA_025450955.1 of Polyangium sp. (in: bacteria). Classification (GTDB taxonomy): domain Bacteria; phylum Myxococcota_A; class Polyangia; order Palsa-1104; family Palsa-1104; genus JANWLJ01. Next base: position 4,291 of record JANWLJ010000248.1, read on the forward strand.
AGCCCGCCGTGCTGATAGAACTCGGCGTCCTCGGCGTCGACCAGCGCGTGGATCATCACCGGCGGAATCTTTTCGCGCGGCACCACCGTGCGCCGCTCCTCGTACAGCTCGCCGATCAGCTGGCCGTCGGCGGAGAGGATCTTGGTGACCACCTTGGGCCGGTAGTCGGCGACGTGATCGATGCGCGGCAGATCGGGATCGGAGGCGTACACCAAAAACAGCGCCGCCACCGACGCCGCGCCGACCACCGCGCCGGTGAGCATCAGGAACAGGAGCCAGCGCAGCCAGCGAACGCGACCGCGCCCGCCGCCGCCCCGTTTGCGGCGCTTCGGGCCGCCGCGACTGGCGACGGGAATTTTCTCGGTGGAGGGCGGCACCTTCTTAATACGCCAAGTCTAGCCCGCGCCTTCCGGCGGGACAAACCTTGCGACGATCGCGTCCGCGCCGCGGATGTCGCGCTGGTAGTAGCGCGCGCGCAGGCGGTCGAGCTCGGCGCCCTCGAGATCGCCCGAGCGGCCGAGCGCCTCCCGGCGGCGGCGCGCGTGGGTGTAGACGGTGAGCGCGGTCGCCACCGACAGGTTCACGCTCTGCGAAAAGCCGTAGAGCGGCAACGTGATCTCGCAGTCGGCGAGCTCGCGAGCACGCGCGGTCAAGCCATCGTGCTCGTTGCCGACGAGAAACGCCGCCGGCGCCATCGGATCGATCGCCTCGAGCGGCGTCTTCGCCCCCGGCACCGTCGCGTAGATGCGAAACCCGCGCGCCTTGAGCGAGGCGGCGCAGCTGTCGATGTCGGGATCGCGCGCGAGATCGAGCCATTTTTCGCAGCCCTGGGTCACCCGCTCGGAGAGCTTGAGCGGCCCGCCCACCACTCGCATCTCGAGCACGCCGACCGCTTCGCACGAGCGCACCGCCGCGCCGCCATTGTGCGGATCGGACAGATGCTCGAGCACCACCACCAGCCCCGAGAGCCGCGAGGCGGCCACCCGATCGAGCTTCGCCGCCCGCTCGTCGCCGAGCACCGGCCGCAGCGCCGCCAGAATGTGCGCGGAGTCCATCCGCTCCCTTTACCACAGCCGCCGCCCCGCGCCGGCCGAGAAGCGGCGCCGTCGTGTTATCGTGGGGCCGCATGCGCGAGCCCGAGCTGCGCCAGCACCTCGTCGAGATCTGCCACCGCCTCTACCGGCAGGGGATGATCGCGGCCGGCGACGGCAACGTCTCGGCCCGGATGGACGACGGCGAGCGGGTTCTGGTCACGCCGACCGGCTTTCACAAGGGCTTCATTCGCGAGAGCGAGCTGGTCATTTGCGATCTGCACGGCAAGCTCCTCCGCGGCGCGAACAAGCCCTCGTCGGAGTTTCTCATGCACGAGCTGGTCTACGCCGAGCGGCCGGAGATGGGCGCGGTGGTGCACGCGCACCCGCCGATCACCGTCGGGCTGGCGCTCGCCGGGGTGACCCTCGCGCAGTGCGTGCTGTCGGAGACCTGCCTGGTGCTCGGCGCGATCTTGACCGCGCCCTACTCCACTCCGACGACGCACGAGGTGCCGCGGATCCTTCAGCCGTATGTGCGGCAGTCGAACGCGGTGGTGATGGATCGCCACGGCGCGCTCACCTACGGCCGCGACCTCGACGAGGCCTACAATCGAATGGAGGCGATGGAGCACGCCGCCAAGATCACCCACGCGGCCCGCGTGATCGGGCCGGTCGCGCCCTTGCCGCCGCGCGAAGTGGACAAGCTGCAGCGGCTCGCGCGCGAGCTCGGCATTCCGCGCGCGCCCGATCCCTGCACGCTCTGCAACGCCTGCCCGAACGGCTCGGGAGGCCCGCTCGGCCCGCTCGGGACGCCCGGTGAGCCGCCGCACGGCGCGGCCGACGAAGCGGTGGTGGATTCGGTGCTTCGCAAGCTGCGCGGCGAAGCATGAGCGAGGCGGCCAAACACTGGGTCTTCTGGGACGGCGACTGAGGCTTCTGACGCCGATCGACCGCCTGGGTCAGGCGGAAGGATCTCGCCGGCGCGCTCGCGCTCGTGCCCTATCAAGAGGCGCCCTCGCCGCCGATGACGCCCGAGCTGCGCGCCGCCTGCGCCCGCGCGGTCCATGTCATCACCTCCGACGGAAAAATTCTCCGCGCCGGCCGCGCCTCGCTGTTCGGCCTCGATCAGCTCGGCTACCACCGATTCGCGCGGCTGTTCGCCTGGCCGCCGTTCGTCTGGCTCGTCGAGCTCGGCTACTGGCTCGTCGCCCGCAACCGCCGCTTCTTCTCCCGCTTCCTGTTTCGCCGCGAATAATCGATTTCGCTATTTCGCGGGCGCTGGCTGCGGGTGGGCGGTGAGCCTTTTCACCATCGCGATGCACTCGCGCTCGGGCATCGCCTCTTTGCGATCGAACTTGACCGGAGTGGCGAGCGCCTTGGCGTATTCCTCGTCGGTGAGCCGGCCGCGCTCGTGGCTGCGCTTCATGATCCGATCGACGTAGGCCTGCCACTTCGCGTCGATGAACCCGCTCGCGTGGCAATATTGGATATAGCGGCGCTTGGGGCTCGGCAAGATCGACGAGAAGAAGGCCGCTTCCTGCGGCTCGAGATCTTTGGCGCTCTTGCCGAAGTAGTGATGCGCCGCGCGGCCGATACCATAAATACCCGGCCCGAATTCGATTACGTTGAAATAGATTTCGAGTATCCGCTCTTTGGTGAGGCTGTGCTCGAGATACCAGGTGAGGAACATCTCCTGGAGCTTGCGCGACAGCGTCTTCTCCCGCGAGAGCAGCGTGTTCTTGACCATCTGCATGGTGATCGACGACGCGCCGAGGCGAAAATAGCCGCGCTGGAGATTTTGCTGCAATGCGGAGCGGAACTCCGACGAGATGAAGCCGTGGTGCTTGAAGAACCCGTTGTCCTCGGTGGTCATGATCGAGTTGATCACGTGCCGGGAGATATCGGCGTACGGCACCCAATCGGGATTCTCCGGGCCGGCGAAAAACGTGGTCCATTTCCCCGGCTCGAGCTGCACCGTCTGCTCGAAGGTGCCGAGCATCCGTTCGGCGTCGACGAGCGGCGGCGCCTCGAGCGCCCGACAGCCCTCGATGCCGACCTTGCCGCCGAGATCGATCGGCTGATCGAGATCGGCAAAATCGATCCCGACGTGGACGTCGGTCGAGAAGGTGCCGCCGAGCTTGAATCCTTGCAGGCTCGGGGTGAGCTCGGCCGGGATGGCATTGAGCGCCGCCTGACAGGGCAAAGGCTGAATGGTCAATCGCGCGGTCACCTTCGGCTTCGGCCCCAGGTTCTCGATATCCCCGGTGAGCAGAGCGTGGACGTTGCGAAAGTCGACCGCGGCCTCGGTGAGGATCAGGTGCCGGGTGGCGACATCGAGGGTGCCGTGCGCGCGCGCGTCGAAGCCGAGGTGCGAGACCGGAACCGGCGCCAGCATCGGGTGCGCCACCGTCAGGCCGGCGAGATGAAACGCGCCCGACCAGGTGACCGTGTCGCCGCGGTAGTGCACGTCGAACCGGCCGTCGGCCTCGCCGCGATGGGCGTCGAGGATCTGCGCGCCGTTTTTCAGCACCGCGTCGAGCTGCGACAATTTGAAGCGCGCCGCGCGCAGCTTGATCTCGCCCTGATGCTTTGCCGGATCGAGCCAGCCGACCGCGTTCCACAGCTCACGGCTGGCGCCGCCGTAGCTGCCGCGCACGTCGATGTCGGCGCGCGCGTCGTCGCCGGCATCGGGATGGATGGCTCCGTGAATTCCGGTGAGGTCGAGCCCGCGCACCGGCGTCGCGCTCCCGCCGGCGACGGTGACGACCGGCAGCCCGACGAGCCGGCGGTGCGCGAGCGTGAAGTCGACGGTCAATTGATCGGCGCCCGCGCGCGGGCCGGCTTGCAGCTCGAGCGTCACGTCGCGCAGCCGCGCCTGGCCCGGCCCGTCGGGGCTGAGCTCGGCATCGAAGCCGCCCACCACCACCTCGCCCACCCCGCGCTTCACCACCGCCAGCGCGCCGTCGAAGATCCGCACCTGATCGATCTGCACCCGGCTCGCGCGCGCGCCGCCGCTGGCCGAACGAGGCTCCTCGAGCTTCTCAATCAGAGACGACAAATTATCGTCGGCGCCGCCGCGCACGCCCTCGATCCGCAAGTGCTCGAGCAGCAGCTCGGTCACCTCGACGCGGCCGGTAAGCAGCGGCGCGATCCGAAACCAGGCCGCCACCCGCGGCACCCGCACCGGCGGCCGTCCGCCCGCGCCGTCGACCACCACGTCGCGCAGCTCGACGCGGCCAAAGCGCACCCACACCCCCGACGCGGTCACCTTCCGCCCGAGCCGCGCCCCAAGCCGCGGCAGCACGCTCGCCCGCACGATCTACCCGCCGACGAGCGGCCCACCGACGAGCACCAGCGCGATCACCGCCGCCACCACCGCGAGCGCGATACGCCAGCGGCGAGCGGGTGAGGCGCGGCGTCGGCTAGCTGGGCGGCCCTCCATGCGGGCCGTCAGTGTAGCAGCCTGTCAACCGTTGGGGATCGCGCAGCTGAAGCCGAGGACCAATAAACCTTTGCCGTGTTTCTGGCCGGCCTGCAGCACCACTCCGCCCTCGTCGAGGACGAAGGTGGTGTCGAGCACCTTCTGGGCGCGCTTTTCGATCTCGAGCCGCAGCCGAAGCCGGTGTTTGCCGTCGGGGCGGAGCATGTGCTCGACGAAGGTGAGCGACGCCTGCGAGCCGTTTGGCAGCGTGAATTTCTCGGTGGTCTCGTGCGCGATGGTGAAGGTCTTCTCCTCCACCAGCCGGAAGCTCTTCCAGGCGGTGAAGGGCGGCTGCTCGAGATAGGGACGGAGCACGGTGATGCGCGGATCGACCCCGCCCGGCTCGTGGAGCGCGTCGATCATTCGCACCGAGCAGGTGGCGAGGTGATTGTCGGCGCGCGCGACGCCGCCTGCGAGCAGGCCCGCGCCAACGGCGATCATCATCGACCACCGCACGCTTCGACCCTGCCGAACGGCTGAGCCGCGCATCACTTGTCCTCCTCGGTCCAGATGATCGTGGTGTCGCCGTCGCCCGGATGCGGCTCGTCGGCGACCTGAATCACCGTCGCCACCGCGCCCGCCACCTCGAGGCTCTCGATGTCGCATCCGTTGGTCGGGTGATTGGGATGGCGCGGATACATGAACAGGAGCAGCGTGGCGGCGGCCGCGAGCACTAGCCCGGCGCCGGTGCCGAACAGCCGGCGGCCCCGCGCGCGATCGCGCCCGCGACGAGCCGCGCTCTTGATCGAGGTGGCGCCCGGCGCCGGCAGCGACGCCGCCCTCACCTGACCTTCGATCGCGCCCCACAGATCGACGTCCGCGGCCGCGCCCTCGAGCGCGCCGGCCACGAGCGCGTGCATCTCGTCGAGCGCCGCCAGCCGCTCGCGATCGTCGGCGGTCAGCTCCGCCTCGAACCGCGCCCGCTCCTCGGGCGCAAGCTCCCCGTCGAAGTAGCGCTGCAGCGTCTCGTCGTGCTGGTTGCCCATCTGCTTCCTCTTTGAACCCGCCTAGGCGGGTTCCGTCTGGTCCCGGTACGTCAGCAACATCTTCTGCATCTTTTTACGCGCGTGGAACAGCCGCGACATGATGGTCCCGATCGAGCAGCCCGCCTGATCGGCCATCTCCTGATACGAAAGCCCCTCCACCTCGCGCATGATCAGGACCGCGCGGTGCGGCGCCGACAGCGCGGCGAGCGCGCCGTGGATCTGCCCGCGCAGCTCCTTGTCAGAAAGCGCGCGCTGCGGATCGAAGCCGGTGCGCCGCGGCGCGATGCCGCTGTCGTCCTCGAGCTCCTCGCCGGGCAGCGCCTCGTCGAACTCGATCTTGTCGCCGCGGCGCTTGCGCAGATGATCGATGCTGAGGTTCATGACGATCCGGTAGAGCCAGGTGAAAAACTGCGCCTCGCCCTCGAAGGTGTGAAGGCTCTTGTGAACCTTGAGGAACGCTTCCTGGCAGATGTCGCGCGCGTCATCGGGGTCATGCACCATCCCGAGGGCGACGGCGTAGGCTCTCCGCTGGTTCTTTTCGACCAGCCTGCGGAACGCGCCTGCATCGCCGCGACGTGCATCATCGAGGAGCTTTCGCTCTTCCGGGTCCACGCCGGGCTCCGTCTGCCTCTCTCGCCGAAATTGACGTTGGTGACCGCCCGATTATTCAAGGCAACGCGCAGGGAATTCCAGACAAAAAAAAGGCGGCGACACATCCTCCGTCGTTGGGGGGAGTACGACGGAAGCAGCCACCGCCCAACAGTCATTATGCAAAACTTAATAAAGACTGCACCCCAATTTTGCGCGGCGCCGCGCCGACGATCGTTCAGGCCGCGGGCGGCCGCGCATTTTCCGAGGCTGCGGGAGGGCTTGCGCCGAGGGCGAGCGGGAGCAATGATTCGATCCTTGTCATGAGCGTCGAGGCCGAGGCAGTGGAGGCCAGCGGGAAAGCGATCCCGCGGTTTCTCGACGCGGTGCGGGCGAGGCTCCGGCTCGAGCGCGCGCTCAAGGGCGCGAGCGCGTGGGTGATCGGCGCGGGCGGCGGCGCGCTGTTGCTCTTGTCGGCGGCGGCGCTGATCGGGCCGTCGGCGATCTGGCGGCCGCTCGCCTGGCTGGCGGCGATCTCGGCGCTCGGGGCGGCGGCGGCGGTGATCGGCCTGTCGCGCGCGTTTCGCAGCGACGATTCGGTGGCCCGCTTCGTCGGGCGGCGGGTGCCGGAGGTCGGCGACGAGCTGCTCTCGGCGGTCGAGCTCGAGCGCGAGCTGCCGCAAATGAGCGCGCGGCCGGGGCTCTCGTCGGAGCTGGTCGGCGCGCTGGCCGAACGCGTCGCCGGGCGGCTCGCCAAGGTGGCGCCGCACGCGCTCGTCGATCTGCGCCGGCTCAAGCAGCAGATCGCGATCGGGCTCGGCCTGATGGGGGTCGCCTATCTATTGGTGCTCGGGCTGTGGCCGGGGACGCTCGCGCGCGGATTTTCCGCGATCAAGGCGCCCCGCTTCGATCACTTCGCGACCTCGAGCGAGCCGATCGTCGGCGATCTGCGGCTCGAGCTGCACTTTCCCGCCTACACCCAGCTTCCGCCGCGGGTGATCCCGAGCTCGTCGGGGCAGGTGCTCGCGCTGCCCGGAACCGAGGTGCGGATCAGCGCGCGCGCGCTGGTGCCGGCGCCGCGGGCGCGGCTGATCGTGAGCGCCGACGATCGCCCGCCCGATGAGCCGCCCGACGAGCTGCCGGTGACGGTGAGCTCGGGCGGCGCGCTCTTCACCAAGCTCATCGCCTCGAAGCCAGGAAGCTATAGGTTCGTGCTCGAAGGCGCGGGGCGGCCGGTGCAGGAGCCCGAGGCGCACCGGATCGATCTCGAGCCCGATCGCGCGCCGCGGGTCGATCTCTATGCGCCGGCCGAGTCGCTGAACGTCGCGGGGCCGCATCCGGTCGAGCTCGCCTATTCGGTCGACGACGACTACGGCCTCGGCGCGATCGAGCTGGTGTGGAAGAGCGAAGGGGGGGC
>JANWLJ010000249.1 GCA_025450955.1 Polyangium sp. (in: bacteria)
CTCGCGCAGATCGATCACGTTGGCCAGCGCGCCGCGCAGCCGATCGATCCGCCCCTTGAGCTCGTAGCGCTCGCGAAACATCCACTTTTGGATCGGGCCCTCGATCACCGAGCGCAGTGGCTCGAAGAGGATCAAGATGACGAACGACGCCACCAGCGTGTTGAAGAAGAACATGCCCCAATAGGCCGGCGGCACCCACGCGACGAGCAGGCCGTAGATCGCGGCCATGATGAGGACCAGCGTCGAGAGCACCACCATCTTGCCGAGCACCTCGTTGACGTCGAGGAGCCGGTAGCGAAACAGCGTCTGCGAGATGAAGTACATGTAGATGATGGTGATGATGTTGCCGACGGCGTTGAGCGGCCCGCCGACGTTCGGCACGAAGTCCATCCCGACCAGCGTGATCGCGGCGACCCCGCCGATGCACAGATAGAGCAGGCTGGTCTTCTCGCCGGGCGCGAGCGTGCGGCGATACTTGCGCCACACCGACACCATCGACGAGTACAGGCCGATGAGCACGTAGGCGCCGAGCGGCGCCTTGAAGATGAGCATCTTGTGCAGCCCGAGGCTGCGGAACACCACGGTATAGGTGATCGCGACCAGCCAGAGGATGCCGATGCCGGCCAGCGATCGCGGCGTCACCTTCATCTTCGCCTGCCGCTCGTCGGTGAGAAACGGGCGGAAGAAGCGCGCGGTCGCGATCGGGATCGCCACCACCGTGTAGAGCGCCGCGAAGGTGGCCCACTCGGCCTCGAGCGTGAGCTTGAGAAACACCGACAGATGCCAGGCGCAGAGCGCGAAGCAGAGCGCGGCGAAGCGGCGGTAGGGCGGCTGGTGCCGATCGCGCAGCAGCACCGACGAGCCGATGGCGAACGTCACGATCGCGGCGAGCAGCGCCGAGAGCGACTGGATGTTCATCCGCCGGCGAGGATAGCACCGTTCCGCCAATGTTCGCGGCGCGCGAGCGAGAGCGCTATACTGAGGAGGTGGACGCAGATGTAGAGGCGCCCGACGCCGGCCATCGGGCGCTCAGGCGCCTGCCGAAGGTGGACGAGGTGCTGGATAGCCCGGTGGTGCGCGGGCTGCTCGAGCGGGCACCGCGGTGGGCGGTGGTGTCGGCGGTGCGAGGCGAGATCGAGCGGCTGCGCGCGCGGGTGATGGCGGCAGGCGCGCAAGCTGCCGACGAGGGCGAGCCCGAAGCCAAGCTCGAGATCGACGCCGCGCAGGTGGCGAACGAAGTGCAAGCTCTCTTGCGTCCGTCGCTCAAGCGCGTGCTCAACGCCACCGGGGTCGTGCTCCACACCAACCTCGGACGCGCGCCGCTCGCCCGCGCCGCGATCGATCGCATCATCGAGACCGCGCGCGGCTACGCCAACCTCGAGTACAGCCTGGACGCGCGCAAGCGCGGCTCGCGCCACGATCACGTGCGCCGGCTGCTCTCGACGCTCACCGGCGCCGAGGACGCGCTGGTGGTCAACAACTGCGCCGCCGCGGTGCTGCTCGCGCTGGCCGCGCACGCCGCCGGCAAGGGCGCGGTGGTCTCGCGCGGCGAGCTGGTCGAGATCGGCGGCTCGTTCCGCGTTCCCGACGTGATGCGCGCCTCGGGCGTCAAATTGATCGAGGTCGGCACCACCAACCGAACGCATCGGCGCGACTACGAGCAGGCGCTCGCTTCGAGCGGCGGAACCGAACCTGCACTGCTTCTCAAAGTGCACCGGTCCAATTTTGCAATCGTCGGGTTTACGACCGAGGTGCCGGCCTCGGAGCTGGCCGGCCTGGCGCGCGAGCGAGGGCTCCTCTCGATGGTCGACCTCGGCTCGGGCGCGATGATCGATCTGCGCACCCTCGGCCTCGACACGGGCGCGATCGAAGAGCCGCACGTCGGCGCGGTGATCGCGGCGGGCGTCGATCTGGTCACCTTCTCCGGCGACAAACTGTTCGGCGGCCCGCAAGCGGGGCTGCTGGTCGGCAAGAAGAGCGCGATCGCGCCCTGCCGCTCGCATCCGCTATTGCGCGCGCTGCGTCCGTCCAAGCTGGTGCTGGCCGCGCTCGAGGCCTCGCTCGAGCTCTACCGCGACGGCCGCAGCGCCGAACTGCCGACGCTGGCGATGCTGTCGACACCCGAGCCGACGCTCGAGGCGCGCGCGCGCCGCCTGCGCGAGCTGTGCGAGAAGGCGAGCCCGGAGCTGAGCTTCGACGCCGCGCGGGTGCGCTCGGCGGTGGGCGGCGGCGCGCTGCCTCTGTGCGAGCCCTGGTCGTGGGCGGTGACCGCGATGAGCGCGCGCCGCTCGCCCGACGAGCTCGATGCCCAGCTGCGCTCGGGTGAACCTCCGGTGGTCGCGCGGATCGCCGATGCTAGACTCCTCCTCGACGTGCGAACCCTGAACGACGACGATCTCCCCGCGGTGGCGCGGGCGTTCGCCAAGGAGAGCTCTCTGTGACCGACGGCAGCGTACTGGTCCTCAATCGCCACTATCAGCCGGTCCACGTGACCTCGGTGAAGCGCGCCTTCACGCTTCTCTACATGGGCGCGGCGCGGGTGATCGAGCCCGACTTCTCCACCTTCGACTTCGAGAGCTGGGCCGAGATCGCGATCGTCGCCGAGCACGACGTGATCCACACCATCGGCCGCGCCATCCGCGTGCCGCGCGTCATCGTTTTGCAGATGTACGATCGGCTGCCGAAGACGCGGGTGCGTTTTTCGCGCCTCAACATCTACGCCCGCGACAGCAACACCTGCCAGTACTGCGGCCAGACGCTGCCGCGCACCCACTTGAACCTCGACCACGTGATCCCGCGCGCGCGCGGCGGCCGCACCACCTGGGAGAACGTCGTCTGCTGCTGCGTGCCGTGTAACTTGAAGAAGGGCTCCAAGCTCGCGTTCGAGGTCGGGATGAAGCTCCTCAAAAAACCGGTGCGCCCCAAGTGGACCCCGACCTTCCGCGCGCCGGGCGGCCGAATCGCGCACCGCGAGTGGCTGCCGTTTCTCGGGCTGGTCGACGCCAGCTACTGGAACACCGAGCTCCTCGACGAAGATTGACCCGCCTCCGCCGCTCGTTCCGCGATATGGTGGAATCGCGCATGGGTCGAGATCCCGACGAGAGTGAGGAGCACGGGCCGGCGCAGCCGCCTTTGCCGCTGGTCGATCTGCACGGCGTGCCGATCCCGCCCGTCGAGCGCGCCACCGGGCGGCGCATCATCGCCATCGGCGGCGGCAAGGGCGGCGTCGGCAAGTCGCTGCTGGCGGCCAACCTCGGCATCTACCTCGCGCAGCTCGGCAAGAAGGTAGTCCTCATCGACGCCGATCTCGGCGGCGCCAACCTCCACACCTTCGTCGGCGTCGAGCGCCCCAAGGTGACGCTCGGCGATTTCTTCGACAAGCGGGTGCAGCGGATCGAGGACTGCATCGTCGAGACCCAGGTCAAAGGGCTCGGGCTGGTCTCCGGCGAGGGCGATCCGCTGTGGGCCGCCAACCCGCGGCCGGCGACCAAGAACCGCCTCATCAATCAGGTGCGCGAGCTCGACGTCGATTATCTGATCTGCGATCTGCCGCCCGGCTCCGGCTTCATCGCGCTCGACTTCTTCCTGGTCGCCGACGTCGGAGTGTTGGTGGTGATGCCCGAGCCCACCTCGGTCGAGAACACCTTCCGCTTCATCAAGAGCGCGTTCCTGCGGCGGCTGCGCGACGTGCGCGAGCTCGAGTCACTGGCCACCGATCGCACCTTCGAAGGCGGCATCCCTGCGCCGCTCGATCTCTACGAGGCGGCCGAGGCGCGCGACCCGCAGCTCGCCGCGCGCGTGCTCGACGAGATGAAGCGCTTTCGCCCGCGGCTGGTGGTCAATCAGACCCGCACCCGCGCCGATCTCGATCTCGGGATGCAGATCCGCTCGGCGGGCCGGAGGCGGCTCGGGCTGCACCTCGACTACCTCGGGCACCTCGAGTCCGACGACGCGGTGTGGCTGGCGGTGCGCAAGCGCCGCCCGCTGGTGGTCGAGCACCCCGAGTCCAAGGTGGCCAAGAACGTCGAGCGGATCGCCCGCAAGCTGCTCGGCTTCGATCACGATCGCGCGCCGCCGCGCGAGCCGCCGAGGCGCACCGCGCAGCAGAGCCTGTACGAGGTGCTCGAGATCGATCCCGGCGCCTCCGACGAGGAGATCCGCCGCGCCGCCAAGCGCGCGCGTGAGATGTACGCGCCCGACTCGATGGTGGTGTGCGGGCTGTTCACGCCCGAGCGGCTGGCGGTGATGGCGCAGCGGATCGACGAGGCCTACGACACCCTGCTCGATCCCGAAAAGCGCAAGCACCACGATCTTCAGCTCTTCCCCGACGGCATTCCCGCGCGCGCCACTCCGGCGCAAGGGCTGCCCGCCGGTCCGCAGGCGGCGCCGCGCCCCGACGAGACCCCGCTCAAGGTCGAGACGCCCGGTCCCGAGATCGCGCCCGACACCGAGTTCACCGGCGATCTGCTCAAGCGCCTCCGCGAGGCGCGCGGCGTCGAGCTGCTCGAGATCTCGCAGCGCACCAAGGTCGGCCTCGGCCACTTGCGATCGATCGAAGAGGAGCGCTGGAGCGCGATGCCGGCGGTGGTCTACCTGCGCGGCTTTCTCGTCGAGTACGCGCGCTTCATGCGCCTCGACGTGCCGCAGGTGACCCGCACCTATCTCGCGCGCTACAACCGGCTTCGGGAAGTCAAAGAGTGAAGCGGGCTACCAGATCTTCGATTTGACGTGCCCCTTCGACTTGATCATCACGTCGACGATCGCGCGGTCGTAGAGGTTGAGCTCGTAGATCTCCGGCGTGACGCGGCTCTTGAACAGCGCGCGCCCCTCTTCGATGTGGTCCTTCATCACCGTAAAGAGGGTGTCGTTCTCGATCCCTTCGACGATCTCCTTCTCGTGATAGAGCGTGAGATCGGAGGCGATGGCGCGCGCGAGCTGCCGGGCGCGGTCGGGCTTGTCGATGGACTGCATCTCCCAATCGTAGCCGCCCTCCGCCCGAGCGTCAATCGCCGGGCGACCGCGGTTGGTGTAGGATCGACAGAGGTCGTTCCTCGTCGAACGACTCCAGGAGGGTCCATGCGTTCTCTCATCAAGGTGGTAGGAGGGCTCGGCGCGGCGGCGCTGCTCTTGATCGCGACGCCGGCGAGCGCGCACCGAAACGGGCACGAGTCGCGCACCGTCGCCGAATGCGCGCGGCTGCCGACGCCCGAGCGCGGCCATTGTGAGGAGTGCGTACAGCGGCCGCAGCCGCATCACTTCCATCCCGACTACCCGGCCGGCAAGCGCTGCCGCCCCAATAACGGCAAGCCGTAAGCGGCCGCGTTTCGTCCTCTGTCAGATCCTCCCGAGACGTACGAGCTGACCGTCGCCGCCGCGGATGCGGGCGAGCGGCTCGACGTGTGGCTGGCGCGCCAGGGGCTGCCCTATTCGCGCTCGCAGCTGCGCCGCCGGATCGAGGAGGGCGAGGTGCGCGTCGACGGGCAGAAGGTCAAGCCGGCCCATCCGCTCAAAGCGGGCGCGCGGGTGCGCTTTGCGCCGCCGCCTCCGGTTCCCGTCGAGGATCGGCCCGAGGACATCCCGCTTCACATTCTTCACGAAGACCCGCACCTCATCGTGATCGACAAGCCGGCGGGGATGGTGGTGCACCCGGCGACCTCGCACCAGTCGGGCACGCTGGTGAACGCGCTGCTCCATCACTGCGGCGATTCGCTGGCCGGCGTCGGCGGTGAGCGTCGCCCCGGGATCGTTCACCGGCTCGATCGCGGCACCTCCGGCGTGATGGTGGTGGCCAAGGACGAGCCGACGCTGGTGGCGCTCCAGGTGCTCTTTTCCGCGCACGATCTTTCGCGCAAGTACCTCGCGCTCGTCGAGGGCGTGGTCGCCGAGCGCGGCACCTTCAAGACCCGCTACGGGCGCGATCCGCGCGAGCGTAAAAAATTCTCCTCGCGCGTCGAGGCCGGCAAGCGCGCGGTGACCCACTGGACAGTCATAGAGCGGCTGCCCGGCGCCACCCTCGTCGAGGTGCAGCTCGAGACCGGCCGCACCCATCAGATTCGCGTCCACTTCAAAGACGCCGGCCATCCGCTCCTCGGCGATCCCAACTATTCGCGCCCGCCGAAAGAGCCGCTTCTGCGCGAGCTCGCGCGCGACCTCGGCCGCCAGGCGCTGCACGCGCACCTGCTCGGCTTTCGCCACCCGGCGACGGGGCAGTATCTCGAGTGGCACACCGATCCGCCCGCCGACTTTCAGCGCGCGCTCGATCGCCTCCGCGCCCGATAGTCAGCGGCAGTGCTAAGATCGCGCGCGGTGCTGCTCATCACCTCACCGCTTCTTCAGCGCGCGGGCGTGCGTCACGGCTTCTCCACCCGCAAGGGCGGCGTCTCCGACGGGCGCTACGCCACGTTGAACGTCGGCGGAAAGTGGGGCGACGATCCCGAGCGGGTCGCCCACAACCGCCGTCGATTGGCGGCCGCCGGCGCGTTCGAGCTCGGCCGGCTGTTCACCGCCCGCCAGGTGCACGGCGCGCGCGTGGCGGTGGTGGTCGAGGGCGTTTTGCCCGAGCGCGTCGCCGAGGTCGAGGCGGACGTGGTGGTCTCGCTGGTGCCCGGCACCACCTGCGGCGTCTTCACCGCCGACTGCGTGCCGATTCTTGTTTCCGACGACGAAGGTCGGGTCGCCGCGGCACACGCCGGCTGGCGCGGCACGGTGGCCGGCGCGGCGCAAGCGGCGGTCGAGGCGCTGGTCTCGGTCGGCGCCCGCCGCGAATCGATCCGCGCCGCCCTCGGCCCTTCGATCTGCGTCCGCTGCTTCGAGGTCGGCGAAGAGGTGGCGGCCGAATTCGATCGCGTCGCGCCCTCGTCGGTGCGCCGCGCCCCCGGCGAAAAGCCGCACGTCGATCTGCAAGCGGCCAACCGCGCGCTGCTCCTCGACGCCGGCCTCGCCCCCGACCACCTCGACGCCGCGCCCCCCTGCACCGCCTGCGATCGCGAACGCTTCTTCTCCTTCCGCCGCGACGGCGCGGGCATCGGCCAGCACCTCTCGTTCGTGGTCGCGCCGTAGCTACAGAAGCGAGCGCAGCCGC
>JANWLJ010000250.1 GCA_025450955.1 Polyangium sp. (in: bacteria)
GAAGGGCCCGGCCACGTGCCGATGCACAAGATCAAAGAGAACATGGATAAGCAGCTCGAGATTTGCCACGAGGCGCCGTTTTATACGCTCGGGCCGCTGGTCACCGATATCGCGCCCGGCTACGACCACATCACCTCGGGGATCGGCGCGGCGATGATCGGGTGGATGGGCACCGCGATGCTCTGCTACGTGACCCCGAAGGAGCACCTCGGGCTGCCCGATCGCGACGACGTCAAGACCGGCGTGGTCACCTACAAGATCGCGGCGCACGCGGCCGATCTCGCCAAAGGCCACCCGGGCGCGCACGAGCGCGACGACGCGCTGTCCAAGGCGCGCTTCGAGTTTCGCTGGGCCGATCAGTTCAACCTCGCGCTCGATCCGACCACCGCCAAGGATTTTCACGACGAGACCCTGCCCGCCGACGCCGCCAAGCACGCGCACTTCTGCTCGATGTGCGGGCCCGGCTTCTGCTCGATGAAGATCACCGAGGACGTGCGGGCGATCGCGAGCGAGAAGCAGATCAGCGCCGATGAGGCGCTCGCCGCCGGGCTGGAAGACAAGGCGCGCGAGTTCCGCGACAAGGGCGGAGAGATCTACCAGCCGGCGGAGTGATAAAATCTTCGGATGGCGAGCGAGCATGACGGGCGGCTGAAGGGATCGGAGGTGCGGCTGTGGGCGCTGGTCGAGGAGCGCACCCGGCCGGGCGTCGACACCCGCCTCATCGACGAGCGGATCTGGGATCTGTTCGGCGAAGAGTGGGCGATCATGTTCACCGATCTGTCGGGCTTCTCGCGGCAGGTGGCGGCGTTCGGGATCATCCACTTTTTGCAGATCATCCACGAGAAGAAGCGGCTCCTGCTCCCGATCGTCGCCGCCCACGACGGGATCCTGATCAAGGTCGAGGCCGACAGCTTTCTCATCCTCTTCAAGCGCGCGGCCAAGGCGCTCACCTGCGCGATCGCGATGCAGCACGCCACCCAGCAGCTCAACGCGCGGCGGCTGCCCGAGGAGAAGGTGCTCCTGTGCGTCGGCATCGGGGTCGGGCGCATCTTGCGGATCGGCGCCGCCGATGTGTTCGGGCAGGAGGTCAACGCCGCGAGCAAGCTCGGCGAGGACACCGCGCAGCCGAACGAGATCCTGGTGACCGAGGCGGTGCGCCACGCCTGCGACGGGTTCGCCGGCGTGAGCTGGCACGCGCTCGAGACGCCGGTGCCCGGATCGGAGCGTAACTTCCGCGTCGAGTATCCGTTCGCGGTGTGATCAGTCGACGAAGGCGTCGTCGAGCTCGGCGCGCACCGCCGGGTCCTCTTCCAGCGCGCGGCGGGCGGCGAGGAGCGCCTCGGCGGCGGCGCGGCACTCGGGATGGCGCAGCGCGATCCGGCCGATCGCCCAGGCCGCGTGGGCGCGGGCGAGCGCGTGCGGCTCGTCGAGCGCGTGGGCCAAAGACGGGAGATCGTCGCCGTCGCCGGTGTTGCCGAGCGCGACGCAGGCGTTGCGCAGAAGCTGCGGGCGGTGAATGCGGCGGAGCGCGCTCTGCTTCTGCCACTTGCGGAACTGCGCCGCGCCGAGACCGAGCAGGCGGCGCAGCGCCGGGCGGCCATAGCCGGGCCTGGGCGTGAGCGTGGCCGGAGAATTTGATGCAGCCGCATCCTCGACGGCCAGATCATTTGATGCGATCGCATCATTTTTCGCGGTCGAATTTGATGGAGATGCATTAAATGGACAGACCTCCTGGCACACGTCGCAGCCGAACACGTGATCGCCGACGAGCGGCCGGAGCTCGCGCGGGATCGCGCCGGTCAGCTCGATGGTGAGATACGAGATGCAGCGCC
This sequence comes from Polyangium sp. (in: bacteria), assembly GCA_025450955.1. Taxonomy (GTDB): domain Bacteria; phylum Myxococcota_A; class Polyangia; order Palsa-1104; family Palsa-1104; genus JANWLJ01. The sequence continues at coordinate 1,833 of JANWLJ010000250.1, forward strand.
GCGCGTCGAGCGTGTAGGCGTCGACGAACGCGCCGGTCGGGCAGGCATCGAGACAGGCGCGGCACTGTCCGCAGCGCGGCGCGATCGCGGCAGCCGGCGCGCACTCGACGTCGGTGAGCAGCTCGCCGAGCACCAGATAGCTGCCGGCTCCCGGCGCGATGAGGAGCGTGTTCTTGGCGATGAAGCCGAGCCCGCCCGCCTGCGCCGCTTCGCGCTCGAGCACCGGCGCGGTGTCGACGCAAGCCTGAAACGCGATCGCCCGCCCGAGCCGCCTCGCCACGGCGGCGGCGAGCGCCCGCAGTTGATTCTTGAGGACGAAGTGGTAGTCGGCGCCGCGGGCGTAGCGAGCGATCCGGCCGCGCGGGCCGCCCGCGAGTCGATCGGCGGGGACATCGATCGGATCGGGATGGGCGTAGGAGAGCGCGACCGTCACCACGGTTCGCGCTCCTGCGAACAGCGCGCGCGGATCGGAGCGGAGCTGGGCGTCGCGCGCCAGATAGCCCATCTCGCCTGCGTAGCCTCGGGCGAGCCACGCCTGGTAGACGTCGTGGCGTTCGACCGGACCAACCGGGGTGAAGCCGACGCGAACGAAGCCGAGCGAGAGCGCCTCTTCGCGGAACAGCTCGGCGGCGGCGGTCGGCTCCATTGGAGGGAGACTAGCGCACGGGGCGGCGGGGGCGACCTCGATTCCGCCGGGTCGCCGTCGGCGGTGACCTCACCGGCGCGCGTGCAGGGTGGCGGTGGTGCCGCGGCCGCGGCGGTACATCATCGCGAGGTCGTAGCACCCGGCGGAGCTGCCGCGATCGCAGGAGGCGCGGAACAGCTCGAGGGCGGCGGTGTCGTCGCGCGGCAGGCCGCGGCCGGCGGCGGTCATGAAGCCGAGGTTGTCGCACGCTTGCAGGACGCCGGCGCTGCAGGCCGAGCGGTAGAGGGCGACCGCGCGGAGATCGTCGCGGACGGTGCCGGCGCCGTCGGCGAACATCAGGCCGAGGTTGGCGCAGGCGACCGCGAGGTGCGCGGTGCAGGCGCGATCGTAGAGCGCGATCGCGCGAGCGGGATCGGTCTCGCCGGCACGGCCGCTCGCGTAGAAGTAGCCGAGGTTGTAGCAGCCCTGAATGCTGCGGCCATCGCAGGCGCGATCGAAGAGGGCGAGCGCGCGCGAATCGGAGCGGGTGACGCCGCGGCCGCTCGCGTAGAGGCCGCCGAGGTTCGAGCAGCCTTCGGCGGAGCCGCCGTCGCAGGCGCGGGCGTAGAGCGCGGCGGCTTTGCCGAGATCGCGTCGCACGCCGTCGCCGCGGGCGTAGAGCAGGCCGAGCTGAAGACAGCCGTCGGCGACGCCGTGGTCGCAGGCGAGACGATCGCGCTCGGCCGCGCGCAACGAAGAGATCGGCACCCGATCGAGGAGCGCGCTCTCGGCGCAGTCGCGATCGCCTTCGGCGGGCGGCTGGCAGGCGAACAGGGCGAGCGCGGGAAGGAGCCAGAGCACGCGTCGCGACATCGGAGACCTCCAGGTGGACAGCCGGGGTGCGGCTTCATTGTATCACCACGTTGACCTTTGGCGCTCCGTCGGGTATCCACCTCCGGGTGTCGGATTCTCTCGTCGAGATCGCGCGCCTTCCGGGCCAGGCGAACCGGCGCGCCGAGCGCCCCTCGCGGCCGCTTCTCCGGCGCGCGGAGGTGAGCGAGGCCGAGTGGTCCGATTGGCGCTGGCAGCTTCGGCACCGGCTCGAAACGCTCGCCGAGCTCGAGGCGTTCGTCACGCTCACCGACGAGGAGCGGCGCGGGATCGCGATCGCGCCCGGGCTGTTTCGCATCGGCATCACGCCGTACTACGCCGAGCTGATGGACCCGCAGCATCCGAAGTGTCCGGTGCGGATGCAGGTGATTCCGCTCGGGGTCGAGGAGAAGGTGTCGCCGGGCGAGTACGTCGATCCGCTCGGCGAGGACGCGCTCATGCCCGAGGGCGCCTCCTGCATCGTGCACCGCTATCCGGATCGGGTGCTCTTTTTGGCGCTCGATCGCTGCGCGATCTATTGCCGCCACTGCAACCGGCGGCGGATGGTCGGGCAGGAGACCGGGATCATCTCGCGCGCCGCGCTCGAGGCCGGGCTCGACTACATTCGCCGCACGCCGGCGATCAAGGACGTGCTCCTCTCCGGCGGCGATCCGCTCACTCTCTCGACGGAGAAGCTCGAGTGGCTGCTCTCGGAGCTACGGGCGATCGCGCACGTCGAGATCCTCCGGATCGGCACGCGCGTTCCGGTCTGCTTGCCGATGCGCGTCGACGCCGAGCTGACCGCGATGCTGCGCAAGTACCATCCGCTCTACATCAACACCCACTTCAACCACCCGAAGGAGATCACGCCCGAGGCGCGCGCGGCGTGCGAGCGGCTGGCCGACGCGGGGATTCCGCTCGGCAATCAGACGGTGCTCCTGCGCGGCGTGAACTCGCAGCCGCGGATCATCGAGGAGCTGAACCGCGCGCTTTTGCGGATGCGGGTCAAGCCGTACTACCTGTTTCAGGGCGATCCGGTGCAGGGGACCGATCATCTGCGCACGCCGGTCGGCGCCGGGATCGAGATCATGGAGCATCTGCGCGGGCGCTTGACCGGGATGGGGATTCCGCACCTGGTGATCGACGCGCCGGGCGGCGGCGGCAAGATTCCGGTCGGGCCGAATTACGTGCTCGCGTGGGGGCCGGACCGGGTGACCCTGCGCGACTGGCAGCATCGGACGGTGACCTACGTCGAGCCGTCGGAGCGCGACTGCGCCTGTCCCTACGACGAGGTGTGGCGTGGCGGCGGGGCGCGCGGCTGAGCTGGTAGGCGACTGCGCGTCGGATCCGCCGCTCGGCGCGACCGCGCGGTGGCTGGCGATCGCGCGCTCGGACGAGGTGGTCTACGGCCTCGGGGCGATCGCTCTCGAGCGGCGCGCGCGACGGCTGAAGTTGGCGGTGCGGCACGAAGACGCGCACGCGGCGCTCGCGCAGGCGATCGCGCGGCTCTCTGCGAAGGTGGAGCTGGTGAGGCTGCCCGATGCCTGGCCGCCGATGCTCGGCGCGCCCGCGGTCGAGGTCCGCGAGCTGGTGGCGGCGTCCGATCGGGCGCGCGGGCGGGCGACGCGGACGTGGGTGACGGTGGCGGGCGCGGTCGAGCGGCCGCGGGTGCTCGAGGTCGCGCCGGACCTAACCGCCACCGAGCTGGTCGCGCAGGCGGGCGGCGCCGCGATCGATGATTGGGTCGCGGTGGCGGGCGGCGCGCCGTCGGGGCGGCTGGTCGAACGGGATGCGATCGTGCGCGAGTCGCTGCTGCTCATCTTGCCGGCCGCGCACGAAGTGGTGCGGCGGCTGCGCACGCCGCTCGCCGATTGGCTCTTGCGCGCGGCGTCGGCGTGCGAAGGGTGCCGGGTGTGCACCGATGCCTGCCCGCCGTCCTTGGCTGGCCGCGAAACGGGCGCGGCGCTCGAGCCGCACGCGCTTTTGTGCACGCTTGCGAGCGGGCACGACGATGGGATCGAGCTTGCGCGATCGCTCGCCTGCACCGGCTGCGGGCTCTGCGACGCGATGTGCCCGAGCGCGCTATCGCCGCGCGCGCTGGTGGTCGACGTGCGCGATCGCCTGCGTGCGGGCGGCGCTTCAGCGAAGGCGACAGCCACGGGCGGAGTTGTCGCGAGCGGGCTCGATACCGCGCTCCTCACCCGCCGGCTCGGCCTCGAGCGCTACGATCGTCCGCTCGCGAGGTGAAATCGCTAAGTGCGTTCGCGCGCGGTCTCGCGCCAGGGGCCCGCTTCGCCCCGCTCGAGGGCGGTGTCGCGCATGCGGCGGGCGCGGCCGATCACCGGCTCGAGCCCGTCGGTGAGATCGTAGCGGCCGAGCTCGTCGAGCCCGACCCAGCGCGCGTCGTCGCAGTCGGAGCCGGCGCGCAGCTCGCCCGAGGGCTCGTCGCCGAGGAGGTCGAGGATCACGTAGTGGTATTCGATGCGCCCGTCGGCGTCGTGGACGATGCGATCGAGCACCTCGACGATCGGCCCGAAGCGGCAGGTGAGGCCGGTCTCTTCGAAGAGCTCGCGCGCCGCCGCCTCTTCGAGCGTCTCGCCGATCTCGACGCCGCCGCCCGGCACGGTCCAGCGCCCCACGTGCGGCGGCCGCCCGCGCTTGATGAGCAGCACGCGCTCTTTGTCGCCGTCGCGCTCGAGCAGGAGCACGCCGACCGCGACCACCGGGGTCTCTGGATGGCGGCGCGGCATCAGCCCCACGACTCGTGTTTGATGCGCTCGCGCGCGACGCCGATCTCGGCGAGGCCGGCGAGCACCGTCTCGAGAAAGCGCGGCTGCGCCTGTTCGCCGCGCGCGCGGGCGGCGGCGCGATCGTAGGGGCCGATCGCCGGTCCGCAGGTGTAGACGATGCACGCCGATGGATCGGGGATCGCCGCGCGCAGCACCGCCGCATCGATGCGCCCGCGCCGGAGATTGGGCCGAAACTCTGGCGGCTCTTCGCGGGTGAGGTGGTGCACCACCTTGATCCGATCGGGGTGCTCGCGCTCGAGCGCTTCGAGGTTCTTGCGATAGATGACGTCGTCCCAGGTCTTGTTCGAGTAGAGGAAGGTGTGCTTGAGCCGCGGGTGGTGCGCGATCGCGTGCTTGAGGATGCTGAAGTTCGGCACCGAGCCCGAGCCGGCGCAGACGTGAACCAGATGATCGGTGCGCGACTCGATGTCGTCGGGCAGGGTGTAGGGCCCGGTGAAGCCGACCACGACCAGGCGCATCCCGCGCAC
>JANWLJ010000251.1 GCA_025450955.1 Polyangium sp. (in: bacteria)
GCCACTTGACGATCCACTCGGGCCGCAGGCGGTGCCTGGCGAGCATCAAGTTCGGCGCCGCCTTCATCGCCTCGTCGGGGGTGAGCTTGACGTCGCCGATGACGTGACAGCTCTGGCACTTGAGGTTGGTGAAGAGCGCGTCGCCGATCGCCTTCTCCGGCTGCTCGTTCTTCACGTTGTAATACGGGTAGGGATACTGCGCGTGGTCGAACGCCGAGAACATCGCCACGATGCTGGTGGCCTGCTCGTCGGGGAAGCTGAAGGTCGGCATCCGCACGCTCAGCCATGGACGAATCTTGATCACGTCCTTGAGGAAGCCGAACAGCCACGGCGGCTGAGTCTTGGCGCCCTCGCCGGTGATGTTCGGCGGCGCGAAGGTCTGCTTGTCGCCCTGATACTCCGCCGCCTGGCGGATGTCGCCGACGTAGCCGTCGACGATGTGGCAGCCGTAGCAGTTGTACCAGCGCACGAGCTCGCGCCCGCGCTCGCGCTCGGCCTCCATCGGCGTGAGCTGGTGCGACAGCACCTTGGCGTCGAGGTTCTTGCCGCGCATGCCCTTGAGCACCACCATCACGTCGGTGATCTCCTCGGGGGTGAGATCGAACTGCGGCATGCGGGTGTCGACCCGCTCGTAGCGATAGACCCGCGGGTGCTCGAGCTTGTTCTTGAGCCACGCGTCCCAGGTCTGGTTGTTGTGATTGACGATGTAGTCGCCGTAGTCGAGCCGCGCGGTCTCCTTGACCCCGAACTCGGTCAAATCGACGCCGATTCCCGCCACGGTCTCGAAGCCGTTGATCATGTGGCAGCCGTAGCAGCCGTAGTAGCTCATGAGCTTCTTGCCCGAGGCGACCCACTCCTTGTCGTCGGGCTTGACCTCGCTCGGCGTCGGGAAGGCGTGCTTGGATTTGCCGCTGGCGAGGAACGCCGCCAGGTCCGCCGCCTCCTGCACCGAGAGGCGCAGGTTCGGCATGCGCGTGCCCGGCGCGTACGACTTGGGATCGCGCAGCCAGGTGAAGATCCAGTCGGGGTTGGTCTTCGAGCCGAGGTCGCCGAGCATCGGGCCGTGGTCATAGTGCGACGCGCGGTTCTTGTGCTCGATATAGGTGGGGTCCTTCTTGTCGTAGGTGATGTTGTGGCAGCCGCGGCAGCCGAGGGTGAGAAAGAGCTGCCTTCCGTTCGCGGCGTCGCCCGGCGGCGCCTTGTCGAGCTTGTAGGGCGTCGACTGCGAGAGCAGGAACGACGTGAGCACCTGGGTCTGCTCGTCGAGCGTCCACTTCCACGGCTCGTCGGGGTTCTTCGACTTGTCCTCGCGAACCGGCAGCGCCGCCTTCGGATAGTCCTGCGGATCGACCTCCTCGGGGAAGAAGTTCGGCATCCGGGTGAACTTGTGGATCGCCTTCGGGTTGCGGATCCACTGCACCATCCAGGCGGGGTTCAGCTTGGAGGCGGCGTGCCGCAGATCGGGGCCGGTCTTCGGCTTCTTGTTGTAGCCCTCGATCGGATGGCAGCCGTAGCAGGCGGCCTCCTCGATCACCTTGCGCCCCTTGTCGAGGTGCGGCGCGAGATCGACCAGCTTGGCGTTGCCCGAATCCGGGTCGACGCAGTACTTCGACGCCTCGGCCACCTTCTCGCCCGCCTTGGCCGGCTCGGGCGGCAGGAAGTTGTCGATCGAGGTGTCCGAAGGATTGAGCGGCTGCGCCGGCACGTCGCACTTGAGCGCGATCGGCGACTGCGGGCACTCCGAGGTGGTCTCGCACTTGAGGAACGAGCGGAGGTCGTACTCCTGCTTGTGGCACTTGCGGCAGTTCGACTCCATGAACGGCCCCTTGAGCAGCGGCTCGTCCCAGAAGTGCTTCTCGTGCTCGTGCGGCTTGTCGTCGGGCGCGTGGGCGTAGAACTTGGTGGTCGCGCGGCCCTGCCCGTCGTGGCAGGTGGTGCAGCCGAACTTGTCGATCGGGTGCAGCGCGAACAGCGTGCGCCGATAGGGGTGCGACTGGAAATAGGCGGGCTGCACCGTCTCGAACCCGCCGCGGTTCGAGCCCATGTGGCAGCTCTCGCAGCGATCGACGCGATCGATGTTCTCGAGGTTCTCCTGCACGATCTCGGTGTCCGGCCCGAAGAGACCGGTCTGCTTCGCGCTGGTCGCCGCGTACTTGCGCTCGGCGCCCTTCTCGTCGGTCTCGAATTTGTCGATCTGTTTTCCGAGCGCGGTGATGCGATTGGTAAACGCGTCGACGATCTCCTCTTGCGCCTTCTTCTTCGCGGCCGCCACGTCGGCGATCGCCTGAAGCTTGACGAGCTCGTCCTGATACGACTTGAGCGTCTTCTCGCGCTTCTCGAACTCGCCCTTCATGCTCGGGTCGGAGGCCACTTCGTGCTTGGCCTTGGTGTAGTAGTAGTACGACTCGTCCATCAGCGACTTGGTGAACGCGGCGTTCTGCTGCTTGTCGAAGGCGACGAAGGTGAGCTGCTGCAGCTTCGCCTTGGCCTCCTCGTACGCCTGGCGCTTCGGCCCGGCCAGCTCGGCGTCGAGCTGCTTCTTCTCGGCGACCGCCTTCTGATAGTCGGTGTTCTTCTCGAGCTTGGCTTTTTCCTCTGCCAGGTTCTTCGATGCGAGATCGGTCTCGATCTTGAAGAACGCCTCCTGGTAGGTCTTGTACTCGCGGCGGGTCGCCGTCTCATCGTAGACGGCCCAGAAGGTGACGGCGCCGAACGCACCGGCGAGGAGGAAAAAGAGCCAGTTGTAGGAGATTTGCTCGTCGATCTTTGCCAAGGGTTCGCGACTCCTTCGCTAAAGGCGTTGCATTTCTACAACGCACATTGTCGAAGGGTCAACTGTTTCCAAGCGGTGACGATCGACGCAGCCGCTCTTTTAGTGCGCGGAACCTTGGAGCGCTTCGGCCTGAAAGTGGGTGCGCAGCGCCTCGATGATCGGATCGAGATCTCCGTCGAGAATCTCGTCCAGATTGTGGCGGGTAAAACCGATCCGATGATCGGTGAGCCGGTCCTGCGGGAAGTTGTAGGTGCGGATTTTGTCGGAGCGATCTCCCGACTTGACCTGCTCGCGGCGCGCCTCGCGCTCGGCCGCCTCCTGCTTCTGCGCTTCGATCTCGTAGAGCTTCGCGCGCAGGATCTTCATCGCCTTGTCTTTGTTCTTGTGCTGCGACTTCTCGTCCTGGCAGCGCACCTGGATCCCCGACGGCTTGTGAAGGATCTGCACCGCCGAGTCGGTGGTGTTGACCGACTGTCCTCCCGGCCCGCCCGAGCGCGACACCTTGATCTCGAGATCCTTGTCCTCGATCTTGACGTCGACCTCTTCGACCTCGGGCAGCACCACCACCGTCGCCGCCGAGGTGTGAATGCGCCCCTGCGCCTCGGTGGCCGGCACGCGCTGCACCCGGTGCACCCCCGACTCGTACTTGAGCGCGGAGTAGACCTTGCTCCCCGAGATGAGCGCGATCACTTCCTTGAATCCGCCCGCCTGCGCGTCGGAGGAGGACATGATCTCGAGCTTCCAGCGGTGGCGCTCGGCGTAGCGCGCGTACATGCGAAACAGATCGGCCGCGAACAGCGCCGCCTCTTCGCCGCCGGTGCCGCCGCGAATCTCGAGCAGGATGTTCTTCTCGTCGTTGGGATCTTTCGGCAGGAGCAGCACCCTCAGCCGCTCGGCGAGCGCCTGGTGCTCGGAGGTGAGCCGCGCCTGCTCCTCGCGCGCCATCGCCCGCAGCTCGGGATCTTTTTCCTCGAGCAGCTCTTTGTTCGCCTCGAGCTCGGCCGAGATCCGCTTGTAGTCGCGATAGGCGGCCACCAGATCGCCGAGATCGGCGTGCTCTTTGGAGAGCTTCTGGAACTCGCCGCGGCGCGCGATCACCTCGGGCTCGGCCAGGAGCCGATCGAGCTCCAGGTAGCGCTTCTCGACGGCGTCGAGCTTATCGAACACGGTTCACGCGGATCGAAGGAGGGAGGGTGGAGCGGATCTATTCGGCCGACGGCTCGGCCGACTTGCGGCCGTACTTCTTCTGAAAGCGCTCGATGCGGCCCGCCGTGTCGACGAGCTTCTGCTTGCCGGTGTAAAACGGATGGCAGTTGGCGCAGATTTCCACCGTGAAGTTGCCGCGGGTCGACGCCATCGGATAGCTGGCGCCGCACGCGCAGGTGATGGTCGCCGCGCCGTAGCCAGGGTGAATTCCAGTCTTGGGCATGACTACGTCCTCCAAAGAGGGCTCTATCTAATCGATCCGGCGCGCCCCGTCAAGGCTGTAGCGGGACGCAACCGGCCTCCAATCCCGTGGTAATGGCCGGGCGCGGAGAGGCGAGGGTTCGGACAATCCTCTTGACCGGATATCCCTTTAAACGTATACTCATCCTATCGACCAATTGATCGAGATCATCACCACAGACGAGTTCGCCACCTGGTTTGACGGTCTCGACGAGGTGCATGTGGATCCCGTGATCGTCGGCGTGTCGAAGCTGGAGCAGCAAGGCGTGGCGCTTGGTCATCCTGCGTCCAGTGCGATCAAAGGTGCATCGTTTGCGCTGCGCGAGCTGCGGATCAAATCGAGCGGCCATGCACTCCGGGTGTTCTACGCGTTCGACCCGCGCCGCAACGCGGTGCTGATCATCGGCGGCGACAAGACGGGCGTAAGCAGCGATGACTTCTACACCCGGATGATCGCGAGGTCGGAAAAAAATCTGGAACGGATATCTCGCCGAGCAAGCGCGCGGTGAGCACGACGAGGAGTCATGAAGATGAAGCTGCACAAGTGGGACGATCTGGCGCGGAAGCGCGTGGGCGAGGAGAAGCTGAGCCAGCTGCGTGCGCAAGCGCTCGCCGAGGTGGCGATCGAGATGAACCTGCCCGAGCTACGCAAGGCCCTCGGCAAGACGCAGCTCGAGGTCGCAGATGCGGCGGAAATGGCGCAGGCGAAGGTCAGCGAGTTCGAGCGCCGCGAAGATCACGTGCTCAGCGTGCTGCGTCGCTATATCGAAGCGCTCGGCGGCAAGCTGGAGGTGAGCGC
>JANWLJ010000252.1 GCA_025450955.1 Polyangium sp. (in: bacteria)
CAAGCGGATCAGGGTATCGCCGGCGCGCCGCGGATCGTGCGCGGGCCCTGGCTCACCTCACCGTCGAAGACCGGCGCGATCATCGTCTGGGAGAGCGACGTTGCCGCGCCGTCGCAGGCGATCGTAGGCGGTAAATCCTACGACGGCGGCGCCGGCACTCATCACGAAGCGCACGTCGCCGATCTTCAGCCCTCGCATTCCTACACCTATCACGTCGAGGTCGGCGCGCCCGGCGGAAGCAGCGTGAGCGAAGACGGCACGCTCTCGACCGCCGCCCAGCCCGGCGAGCGGGTCCGCTTCGTGGTCTACGGCGACAACCGCACCGACGGCGACGCGCACCGCCGGGTGGTGCAGGCGATCGCGAACGAGGGCGCCGACTTCATGATCAACACCGGCGATCTGGTCGCCACCAACAACGACACCGAGTGGCAGAGCTTCTTCGACATCGAGTACGCGCTCCTCAAAGACGTGCCGATCTATCCCACCGTCGGCAATCACGAGGCGTCGACGCCCGGCGGCGAGCCGCACATGGCCGAGCTGTTCCCCGAAGACGGCGCGCAGTCGCTCGGCGGCGGCCGGGTCTACGGCGCCGATTATGGCGACGTGCACCTCTCGGTCGTCGACTCGAACGGCGATCTGCACGCGCAAGGCCCGTGGCTCGATCGCGATCTCGCCTCCGCCGAAGCGCGCGGCGCGCGCCATCTGTTCGTGGTCCTGCACGGGGGCCCCTACGCGAGCGGCACCGCGCTGCTGCACGGCGCGAACGAGGACGCGCGCGAGGCGATCGCGCCGGTGTGCAAGGCCCACCACGTCGACGCGATCTTCGAGGGCCACGATCACTTCTACGAGCGCGGCCGCTCCGATGCGCTCACCTATTTCGTCACCGGCGGCGGCGGCGCTCCGCTGGTCGCGCCCGGCCACATCCCCGAGACCCAGGCCGCCGAATCGATCCATCACTATCTGGTCGTCGACGTCGCCGGTCCGAACGCGACGGTGACCGCCAAAGATTCGAGCGGCGCTCCCTTCGATTCGGTGGTGCTCACCCGCTGACGTGCCGTGTGCTAAGCTTTCGCGCCTGGGAGGATTCGAGAATGAAATCGAACACGATCTGGGCCCTGGTCACCGGGCTCGCGGTCGGTTTCCTGATCGGCCACGAGGTTGGGCCGACCAAGGGAGCCGCACCACCGAGCGCGGTCGCGAGCGCGAGCTCGAATGGGCCGACCACGATTCCGAAAGACTGGGTCACCGAAGATCAGATCGGCGCCACCGATCAGTTCAAGGGGCTCACGCCGCAGCAGCGCTTTCTCGCGCTCAAGGTGCTGAACGAGAAGCCGTGTGACTGCGGCTGCCCGCACGGCTCGGTCGCCAAGTGCAAGAAGGAAGACCCGGGCTGCCCGCGCGCGCCGAGCATCATCTCGACGGCGGTCGCGATGGCCAAGCAGGGCAAGAGCTACGACGAGATCCTGGCCGCGGTGAAGAAGCCCGACGGCCCGGCCCAGCCGCAACAGCCCGCGGGGCCGCAGAAGGTGGAGCTCGCCTCGTGGACGCCGGTGCGCGGACCGAAATATGCGAAGGTCACGATATTAGAATTCTCGGATTTTCAGTGACCCTTCTGTGGGAGGGTCGGTCCGACCCTCAAGCAAATCGAACAGACCTACGGCAAAGATGTCCGCGTCGCGTTCCGCAATCAGCCGCTCCCGTTTCATCAGCACTCGATGGAGGCGGCCGAGGCGGCGATGGCCGCCAACGCGCAGGGCAAGTTCTGGCAGATGCACGACAAGCTCTTCGAAAATCAGCAGGCGCTCGATCGGCCGAGCCTGGATAAATATGCCCAGGAAGTCGGTTTGAATATGGCGAAATACAAAGCTGCGATGGAGCAGCATTTGTACAAGAGCCAGATCGAGAGCGACTCCAAGCGCGGCACCGCCGTCGGTGCCAACGGCACGCCGACCTTCTTCATCAACGGTCAGCTCCTGTCGGGCGCGCAGCCGTTTCCGGCATTCAAGTCGGTCATCGACGCCGAGATCAAGCACGCCGACGAGCTCATCAAGAAGGGCACGCCGATGGACAAGCTCTACGACGCGGAGCTGGCCTCGGCCAAGGCGCCGCCGCCGTCACCGTCGCCGTCGGGTGTCCAGCCGGGCGAGCCGCCGACCCACGTGGAGATCGCCGCCGGCGATTCCCCATATAGAGGTCCGAAAAACGCCCCGGTTCAAATCATAGAATTTTCGGATTTTCAGTGACCCTTCTGTGGGAGGGTCGGTCCGACCCTCAAGCAGCTCGAGAGTGACTACCAGGGAAAGATCCGAATCGTGTTCAAGAACGAGCCGCTGCCGTTTCACGCGCACGCGGAGCTGGCGGCGGAGGCGGCGATGGCCGCCAACGCGCAGGGCAAATTCTGGCCGATGCACGACCTGATGTTCGAGCACCAGCAGGCGCTCGAGCGCAGCGACCTCGAAAAGTACGCGCAGCAGATCGGGCTCGACATGGGTCAGTTCAAGTCGGCGCTCGACTCCGGCAAGTACAAAGCGCGGGTGCAGAAGGACGCGGCCGAGGGCGCCAAGGTGGGCGCGAGCGGCACGCCGACCTTCTTCATCAACGGCAATCGCCTCGTCGGCGCGCAGCCGGTCGACGCTTTCAAAAAGGCGATCGACGCCGAGCTCGCCAAGAAAAAGTAATCCCCGCAAACCTCTTGCACTGACCGTGCAACCGCCCTATCTTGGGCGGATGGCTGGCCCGACCAATGCTCTAGCGCCGTCGCAACGGGAGGCGCTCCGCGCGCGCCTGAACGCGGCCATTCCCGCCTGGTATCGCCCGTGGGTCCATCTCGCGTTCCCGTCGCTGGTCGGCCTCGGCGTGATCGCCTGTGCGCTCGCGCTGCTCCATCCGCTCACGGTCTGGCAGCTCCTCACCGTGCCGGCCGCGTTCGTGGTCTTGAACGCCGGCGAGTGGCGCATCCACCGCGACGCGCTCCATCGCCGCACCCCGGGGCTGACCGTGCTCTACGATCGCCACACGCCCGAGCACCACATGGTGTTTCTCACCGACGATATGGCGATTCATTCGAGCCGCGAGTTCCGGCTGGTGCTCATTCCGTTCTACGGCATTCTCGCCGCGTTTTTCGCTGCGCTGCCGATCCCGGCGGTGCTGATCGCGCTCGGCCACTTCAACGTGGCGATGCTGTTCATGGCGACGACGATGGCCTACGTCGTCTCCTACGAGTGGCTGCACCTGTCGTATCACCTGCCGACCGGGAGCTTCATCGGACGCTTGCGGCTAATCGCGTTTCTCCGTCGCCATCACGCGACCCATCACGACCCGCGCCTGATGCAGCGCTGGAACTTCAACGTGACGGTGCCGCTGTGGGATTGGGTTCGGCGATCGATCTATCGGGAGACGGGGCGGAAGGACGAGCCCGCGAACGAGAGCGCGGGCGCTACAGCAGGCTAGGCTGCGGCGCGGTCACCAGATCCAAAAACTCCTGGCGCGTCGCCGGCTGATCGCGGAACGCGCCGCGCACCGCGCTCGTGACCACGCGCGCCTCGTGCGCCTCGATCCCGCGCGCCGCCATGCACAGGTGCAGCCCCTCGATGTACGCCGCCGAGCCGCGGGTCTTGAGCCGCTCGAACAAGATCTCCGCCAGCTCGTGGGTGAAGTCCTCCTGCAGCACCGGCCGGCGCGCGAGCAGGTGCACCATCCGCGACAGCTTGGAGATCCCGAGCACGCGGTCCGACGGCAAATAGGCCACCGACACGCGATAGACCACCGGCAAAAGATGATGCGGGCACATCCCGAAACAGGTGTTGTGCTTGGACACCACCATCGAGTCGTAGCGGGCGGGGAAGGTGCGCGCGAGCATGTCCTCGAGCTCGCGCTGAATGTCGCCGACCGGGCGCACCAGCTCGAGCATCGCGCGCGCCGCGCGGCCCGCGGTCTCGGCGAAGTTGTCGTCGGTGTCGACGGGATATCCCATCGCGCCGAACGCGGCCAGCACCTGCTCGTACGAAGATTCGAGCAGCTTGCCCGCGCTCTCGATCGGCGTGGGCGCGCTCGGCACGTCGGGTTTGATCGCCGCCTTACGTGCGCTCAATTCTGTTGCCATATTGATATAGATGCACAGGAGCGGCCGGGGTTACATCACAAAAGGTTGAGCTGCGGCGCGGTGACCAGATCCAAGAACTCCTGGCGCGTCGCCGGTTGATCGCGAAACACCCCGCGCACCGCGCTCGTGACCACGCGCGCCTCGTGCGCCTCGATGCCGCGCGCCGCCATACAAAGGTGCAGCCCCTCGAGGTAGGCCGCCGAGCCGCGCGTCTCCAGCCGCTCGAACAGGAGCTCGGCCAGCTCGTGGGTGAGATCTTCTTGCAGCACCGGCCGGCGCGCGAGGAGCTGCACCATCCGCGACAGCTTGGAGATGCCGAGCACCCGCTGCCCCGGCAGATAGGCGACCGACGCGCGATAGATCACCGGCAAGAGGTGATGCGGACAAACGCCGAAGCAGATGTTGTGCTTGGAGATGACCATCTCGTCGTAGCGCGCGGGGAAGGTGCGCGCGAGCATCTGATCGATCTCGGCCGCGATCTCCGACGGTGGGCGCACCAGCTCCACCATCGCGCGCGCCGCGCGGGCCGCGGTCTCGGCGAAGTTGTCGTCGCTGGTGACCGGATAGCCCATCTTGCCGAGCGCTTCGAGAACGCCGCCAAACGCCGCCTCCATCATCCGCGCGGCTTCTGGTTTCTCCTTCGAGTCACTCATCTCCGCTCCTCATGATTCGAATGCTCGGACAAAAGTCGCGCCGTCCACGCCGCGATCCCCAATCGGGCGGCGGCTCGCGGCTCGAGCCAGCGCGCCGCTTCGTAACCGGCCAGCTTCAATCGCCCGCGCGGCTCGGCGCGAAATGGAAAAAAGCGCATGCGCCGATGGGTGAGCACATGCTCGAACCGATCCAGCGCCTCGATTCGGCCGGTAAAGAGCCCGGTGCGCGCCATCGCCACCCGCGCCGCCGCGTCCGCCGGCACCTCGCCGCGCTCGAGCTCGCCGGTCGGCGGCTCCCACAGCCCGCCCCACAGCCCGCTCGGAGGCCGCCGCACCAGCAGCACCTCACCCCGCCTCTCGAGCAGCACCGTCACCGCGTCGACCGGTTTGGGCGGCCGCTTGCGCTTCGGTCCCGGCAGCGCGTCGATCCGATCTTGCGCGCGCGCCTCGCACACCTGGCTAAGCGGACAGCGCGCACAGTCGGGCGCGCGCGGCGCGCAGACGGTGGCGCCGAGCTCCATCATCGCCTGATTGAAATCGGAGGCTGCGCCCTCGGGCACCAGCTTCGCCGCCAGCGCCCAC
>JANWLJ010000253.1 GCA_025450955.1 Polyangium sp. (in: bacteria)
ATCGAGGGTCGCCCGTTTCACGAGCTGCTGGCTGCCGTCGAGGAGGCGCGCCGCGAGGCGGAGCGGGCGGTGCGGCTGCGGGAAGATGTGCTGGCGATCGTCTCGCACGATCTCGCCAATCTGTTGAGCGCGCTGTCGATGAACGCGGCGCTCATCGGGCAGATCGCGCCCGCCGACGAGCCGGGCGAGCGCATCCGTCACCTCGCCAAATTGTGCCGCCGCACGGTGCAGCGGATGAATCGGCTGATCGGGGACCTGCTCGACTTCGCCAGCATTCAGGCGGGCAAGCTCGCGCTCGCGCCTACCGTCCAGCGGCTGCGCGATCTGGTGAGCGAGGCGGGCGAGCTGATGCAGCCCTTGGCGACGCAGAAACAGATCAAGCTCGAGCTCACGCTGCCCTTGCCGTCGGTGTGCGTGGTCGGCGATCGCGATCGGGTGCTCCAGGTGCTGGCCAACCTGATGGGCAACGCGATCAAGTTCGTGCCCGAGGGCGGGCTGGTCGCGCTCATGTGTCAGGCCGACGGTCGCGCGGCCCATGTGGCGGTCGCCGACAGCGGGCCGGGGATTCCGCCCGAGCAGCTCTCGCGCATCTTCGATCGCTACTTCACCGGCGAGCCCGCGACCCGGCGCGGCACCGGGCTCGGCCTGGCGATCGCCAAAGCGATCGTCGAGGCGCACGGCGGGCGCATCTGGGCCGAGAGCGTGCCGGGCGAAGGCGCGACCTTCCATTTCACGCTGCCGCTCGCGGAGTAGTCTATAGTTCACGCCGTGCGATGGCTCGCGGCGGCGTTCGGCGCGCTCTATATTGCCTGCGTGTGGCTCGACGGCGCCGGCACCGGCCTGCCCGATAAGCTCCTGCCGCTTCCGGCGCGCACCTTCATCCAGGTCTCGCAGCTCTTTCCCCACGCCGCCAAGGACGCGATCGAGTGGCACGCCAAAGCCTGGCGCTGCGACGGCGGCGGCTTTCAGGAGCTCGATCTCGCGCCCGACTTTCCGATTCACGCCGGCGACAAGGAGAACCGCTTCGATCGCGCGATGTGTTTCTACCTGCGCAATCACACAGTGCTGAGCGCGATCGACGAGTATCTGGTGCGCGCCGAGCACAAAGCCGGCCGGCCGGCGATCGGCGGGGTGATGCTGCTCTCGGTGCGCATCCCGATTCCGCCGCCCGGCACCGACGAGGAGCGCTATCACTTCAAGCCCGCCAACGACTATCCGCCGTCCGAGCGGCGCTATTGGTACGTCACGCCGTCCGAGATTCGCGACGAGCGCTGCGCGGAGCAGCGATGAAGCGCGGCGCCGAAGCGAAGCGCAGTGGCGATTCGCCCGAGGGCGCTCGCGCCCGCGTGGCTCACTGGCTCTTCGGTCCGCAGCCGGCGTCGCGGCTGGCCTTCTTGCGGATCTTCGTGCCGCTCGCGATCGTCGGCTTTTTGGCGTCGCGGCTGGTGCACGCCGATCTCTGGCTCTCGCCGGCCGGTTTTCACGTGCCCGATCTCGGCGGAGACAATTGGCGCCAGCCGCTCTATCTGCCGACGATTCCGCTGTGGGCCGCGTGGAGCGTCGCCGCGCTCACCGTGCTCTCGGGCCTGTCGCTGGCGGCGGGATTTCTCACCCGGTTTTCCGGCGCGCTGTTCTGCGCGCTCACCGCCTATCTGACGCTGTTCGATCGGCTCGAGGCGTTCACCGTCACCAAGCTGGCGCCGGTGTTCGTGCTCGCGCTCTGCATCTCGCAAGCGGGAAAGCGCTTCTCCGTCGACGCCTGGCTTGCGCGCAGGCGCGATCCCGACCGCAAGCCGCCGTCCGAGCTCGCCGGCGGGACGGTGCGCTTTTTTCAGCTCTTCCTGGTCACGATGTATTCGGCGTCGGGGATCGCCAAGGCGCGCGGCGACTGGCTCTCGAAGGCGGTGGTCTGGAGCCAGCTCCACGACGATTATCAAACCGCGATCTCGTGGTGGATGGTGCACACCGTGCCGGGCTGGGGCTTCAGCGCGCTGCAGTGGCTCACGCTCGCGTTCGAGATCGGCGCGCCATTGTGGTTCGCGCTCAAGTGGACCCGCAAGCCGGCGCTGGTCGTCGGGCTCGGGATGCACTTCATGATCGGAATTCTATTCGGGCCGGTGATCTGGTTCGCGCTGTTGATGAGCGCGCTCCTCATCGCCTGTTTCGCGCCCGAAGCGTGGCTCGCCAAGCTGCTGCCGTCCGGCTGATCCATCCGCGCTCGCGCCGACGGTGCGAGCCAAACCCACTGGGGCCGGACTCCCCGACCCGAGACGAGAGACTACAGCTCGCCTCGGAAAAACCGAATGGCGCCGCGCCTCGGGCGGTGGCGCAAGGTTTGCTCATCGGATCTGATCAAGATGCGGCGGCGCGAAATGATGGCCCAAGTAGGTGCGGGTGCGACAGGCTGGGGCGCGGCTCCGAAGACGCCCAACGCTCCGAACATCGAGGACGGATGGCGCTCGCTCGCCGACGTGCTGTCGCAGCCGGTCGGCCGCACGCCGCCGCCTTTGCCGCCGGTGCAAAAGGCGCCGAGACGCAGCGATTGGGCGTCGCCGGTCGAGACCGGCGTGACGCTGGCCGCGGTCGCCGCCGCGCGCGCCAAGATTCCGGTCACCGAGATCCGCGGGCCGTCGCGCAAGCCGAGCGCGCCCGAGCCGGCGTGGTCGACGGCGGAGCGGCGGCTGTGGTGGATGGCCGGCGGGCTGATGCTGCTCGCGGTCGGAGTGCTGAGCACGCTCGCGCTGGTGACCTTCGGGCGCGGTCCGGCGGCGGCGGCGATCGCGCCGGCGATCCACAGCGCGGTCTCGCCTGCGCCGAGCGCACCGACGGTGGTGGCCTCGGCCGCGCC
This sequence comes from Polyangium sp. (in: bacteria), assembly GCA_025450955.1. Classification (GTDB taxonomy): domain Bacteria; phylum Myxococcota_A; class Polyangia; order Palsa-1104; family Palsa-1104; genus JANWLJ01. The sequence goes on from JANWLJ010000253.1 coordinate 2,849, forward strand.
GCTTGCTGCTCACTCTCCGTCGGAGGCGATCGCGAATACGGCGCCCGCCAAGGCTGCGCCCGAAGTCGCGCCGAGCGGTGCGATCGCGGCCCATCCCCACGCGGCCGCGCACGCGGCCCACGGCGCCGCGCACCGGGTGCGGCACCATCATCACCATCACGCCCACCACCGCTAGCGTCGCCGCCGATCCCTCGCGTCCTTCGACTTCGCGCTCCGCCGCGGATGAGCGGGGAGCGTGTTAGGCTGAGGAGGTGCGGCGCACCGAGCGACTGCTCGATCTGATCGCGCTCCTGGTCGGCGCGCGCCGGCCGGTCACGCTCGAGGAGCTGCGCGAGGCGTTTCCCGACGACTACGGCGGCCCCGGCGTAGAGTCTGCGCGCCGCAAATTCGAGCGCGACAAGGCCGAGCTGCTCGCGCTCGGAGTGCCGCTCCGCTATCGCCCGCCCGAGGACGAAGAGGACGGCGAGGGCGGCTACCTCGTCGATCGCGATCGCCTCTTTCTGCCGCCGCTCGCGCTCAGCCCCGACGAGATGGCGGTGGTCTATCTGGCGGGGCTCGCGCTCGCGGGCGACGCGAGCTTTCCGAGTCGCGAGGCGCTCAAGACCGCGCTGCGCAAGATGGAGCTCAAGAGCGAGGTGCCGGAAGACGCCGCGCTGCCGCTGCGCCGCCGCATTCACGTCGACTACGCCGGGACCGGTCCGCTCTCGGGCGAGGAGCTGCGCGCGCGGCTGTCCGAGCTCGGCGACGCGATCGCCCGGCGCAAGCGGCTGCGCTTCATCTATCGGGCGCAAAAGAGCGGCGAGGAGCGCGCGCGCGAGGTCGAGCCCTATGGTCTTTTCTGCCGGCGCGGGCGCTGGTCGCTCGTGGGGCGCGCGCGCGAGCGCGACGCGGTGCGGGTGTTTCTCGTCGAGCGGATGAGCGCGCTCGAGCCAAATGGCGAGCGGCCGGGCACGCCCGACTTCGAGCTGCCCGCCGATTTTCGGCTCGCCGATCACGCGCAGGTGCCGGCCTGGCGCTACGAGGCGGGAGAGCCGGTCACCGTCGAGCTCGAGGTCGATCCGGCGTTCGCCTGGCTGGCCGAAGGCGAGCTGCGGGTGCCCGCCACCGACGGTGAAGGCGGCTGGCGTCGCTTCTCGGTCGAGGCCACCAACCCGGCGGCGCTCGTCGAGTGGGCGCTCGGAATGGGGCCCAAGGTGCGGGTGCTCGCGCCCGCCAGGCTGCGCAGCGAAATCATCGAGACGCTCGAGACCGTGCTCGCGCGGGCGGAGCGCTGATGGCGAGCGACGTCGAGAAGCTGCTGCTCCTCCTCTCGTATGCGCGGCGCCATCCGGGCGCTCCGGTCGCCGAGGTGGCCGAGGCGGTCGGGCTGCCGGCCGACGAGCTGCGCCGCAGCCTGGTGCCGCTGCTCTCGCTGGTCGGGCGCCCGCCGTTCAGCCCGGCCGATCTGATCGAGATCTGGATCGATGGGCGCGATCGGCTGCACGTCGAGCTCGATCAGTCGCTCGGCCGGCCGCTCCGGCTCACCCGCGAAGAGGGGATGGCGCTCAAGGCGGCGCTGTCGTCGCTGGCGGGCTCGGGCGCGGGGCCCTACGCGGAGACCGCGCGCGCGGTGATCGAGCGGCTCGGGCAGCTCTGGGACGCGGCCTCGCCCGAGCAGCTCGTCGTCGAGGGCGGCGCGCCCGACCCGGCCGGGATCGCGGCGCGCTTCGGCGTCCTCGAGCGCGGGGTGGCCGAGCGGCGCGCGGTCGAGATCGTCTATTACACCGCGTCGCGCGACGAGCTCACCGAGCGGCGGCTTCAGCCCTACGCGCTTCTTCAGATCCTCGGCGCCTGGTACGTGGTCGGTCACGACGACAAGCGCGGCGAGGAGCGCCTGTTCAAGGTCGAGCGGGTGCGCGAGGCGCGGCTCACCGACGAGCGGTTCACCCCGCCTGCGGACTTCGACGCCGCCCGCTACCTCGATCGCGCGCGCTCGGGCGGGCCGCGCCAGGGCCGCGCCGAGGTGCGCTTTTCGCCGCCGCTGGCGCGCCTGATCGTCGAGGAGAATCCGCCCGAGCGGGTCACGCGCCTCGAAGGCGGCGGTGCGATCCTCCTTCAGGAGTTCGACGAGCTCGAGTGGCTGGCCGGCTGGGCGCTCGCGTTCGGCGACGGCGCGGAGGTGCTTTCGCCGCCCGAGGCCCGGGCCGCGATCGCCGCCCGCTGCCGCGAGACGCTCGCGCAGTATCGGTAGGGTATGCTGGCGCCATGTTCTCTTTTGCCGATCACCGGAGCGATCCGGAATCGTGGGCGCGCGCGCTCGGGATCTCGCGCGAGGCGGTGGAGATCTATCTCGCCAGCGACGTGATCGATCTGCACATCGACTCGTTCATCTGGACCCGCATCTTCGGCTACGACCTCACCCGCCGGCATGGGCGCGGGCTCTTCAATGCTCGCTTCTATAGTCAGGTCGATCTGCCGCGCATCCGCGAGGCGCAGGTTTCGGGCGGGATTTGGGTGATCACCACCAACCCGTCGCGTTCGGCGCGCGGGCGCACCCGCGCTTTTTTTCGCAACCTCGATCGGCTGCGCAAAATCCTCGACAGCGCCAGCGACGACGTGACGGTGGTGCGGACCGCCGCCGAATATCGGGCGGCGCGCGCGGCCGGCAAGCACGCCGCGTTTCTCGGCGTCCAGGGCGGCAACGCGCTCGACGGCGAGCCCGACGCGATCGAGCGGATTCCGGATCGGCTGATCGTGCGGGTGACGCTGGTGCATCTATCGAGCTCGTCGCTCGGCGCCACGAGCGCGCCGGGCGGCGGCGACGCCGGGCTCACCGAAGCCGGACACGACTACGTGCGGCGCCTCGAGGCGCAGAAGATCTTCGTCGACCTCGCGCACATCAACCGGCGCGGCTTCTTCGACGCGCTCTCGGTTCACGACCCGAGCCTGCCGGTGATCGTCACCCACACCGGGGTGACCGGGGTCAAGCCGCACTGGCGCAACCTCGACGACGAGCAGCTCAAGGCGATCGCCTCGACCGGCGGCACCGTCGGCGTCATGTACCAGACCAGCTTTCTCGGCGACGGATTTTGGAACGGGCGGGCCGAGTGGATCGTCGATCACCTCGCGCACATCGTGAAGGTGGCGGGCGAAGACTTCGCGTCGCTCGGCTCCGATTGGGACGGCGCGATCGTGACCCCGCGCGATCTGCCCACCTGCCTCGAGTTGCCGCGGCTGGCTCAGCTCATGCTCGATCGCGGCTGGTCGCCCGAGCGCATCGGCAAGATCTTTGGCGGCAACTGGCTGCGCACCCTCGCCCTCATGCGCGGCTGATAAATCAAAAACCGAATTCAAATGAATCAAAAAAGCGCGAGCTGCGACGGTTTCTTCTTGGGCGCGGGCGCGGCTGGGGGCGCCGAGGGGGGCGCGGCGCCGAGCGCGTCGGCGAGGCCCGAGTAGCGGCGGATCGCGCGCGCCACTCCGGAGGCGAGCACGGCCGGGCGGCCGACGAGGGTGACCGAGCGGCGGCTGCGGGTGACCGCGGTGTAGAGGAGCTCGCGGGTGAGAAGCGGCAGATCCTCGTCGGGGAGAATCAGCGCGACGTGATCGTGCTCGGAGCCCTGGCTCTTGTGGACGGTGGTGGCGTAGGCGCGCTCGAGGAGCGGTCGCAAGGGATCGAGCTGAAACAGCACCAGCTCGCCGGCGCGGGAAAACACCGCCATCCGCTCGGGCGCGCGGCGGCCGTCGGCGACGCGCAGGATGAGGCCCTGGTCGCCGTTCCACAGCCCGCGGTCGTAGTCGTTGCGCTGGACCAGGACCGGCTCGCCGGGATGGAGCGCGCCGCGCGGAAGCTCGTCGCCGCGCGCGCGCGCCGAAAGCGCGATCTGGCGATGGACCAGCTCGTTCAAGTGGGCGGCGCCGGTCGGCTGCTCGCCGCGGGTGACGCAGAGAATCCGGAAGCGCTCGTGGTGATCGAACAGTCGGAGCAGCTCCTCGTGCTCGCGCTCGTCGAAGCGGCCGTCCGAGCCGCGGCGAAAGATCTTGCGGCCGAGCGCGTCGAGCTCGCGGTCGCCGCGGATCCG
>JANWLJ010000254.1 GCA_025450955.1 Polyangium sp. (in: bacteria)
GTGTTGGCGCTGCCCTGCACCACCATCCCCGCCGAGTCACCGACGAGGAGGATGTCGACGCCGGCCTGATCGAACAGCCGGGCGAAGGTGGCGTCGTAGGCGGTGACCATCGCGATCTTCTGCGACTCCGCCTTCATCTTGCGCAGCGTGGGGAGCGTGACCTTCGGGAGACTCGACTTCTTCATGATGGCACCTCCGTCTCGGTCCCCTGGCTAGCGGGATCCAAGCGGGCTGTAGTGGGAGACGCCGGCCCTGGTCCGTCCGATGACCGCTACGAGATCATCCAGCTCGGCCGGATTCTCGACGAAGTCGATCTCGGAGGTGTTGACCGCTAAAAGCGCGCTGTCTCCGTGGTGGAAAAAATGTTCCGCGTAGGCCTGATTCACCCTTTCGATGTATTCGCGCCCGGGCACCGGACCGCCCCGACGCTTGAGCCGGGAGGCGAGCACCTCGGGTCTTGCCTGTAAGTATACGACCAGATCGGGGCGCGGCACCTCGCGCCCGAGCAGGCGATAGACCTTGTCGTAGAGCATGAGCTCGTCGCGCGAGAGGTTGACCTGGGCCAAGATCCGATCGCAGGCGAACAGGTAGTCGCTCACCACGCCGCCGCGGGCGAACAGATCCTCCTGGTGCAGCTCGTCCTTCTGCTGATAACGGGAGAGGAGCCAGTAGAGCTGCGCCTGAAAACCGTCGCGACGAGGCTCGTCGTAGAGCCCGCCCAAAAACGGATTGGGCCCCGGCTCGAGCACCGCGCGGGCGCCGAGACGCGCGGCGAGGAGGCCGGCGAGGGCGGTCTTGCCCACCCCGAGCGGCCCCTCGACCGCGAGATAACGCGGGCGCGCGTCCACCTGAAAACTAGAGTGACTAACGCGCTGCGACACAACCGTTTAGCGGGGCGGCGGCAGCTCGGCGAGGTGCTCCCGGGCGCGGGCGACGTAGGGGCCTTGCGGTAGCGCGGCGACAAAGGCGGTGAGCTCCGCGCGCGCGCCGGTGAGGCGGCCGGAGCCGAGCGCGAGCAGCGCGCGATAGTAGTGCACGTCGGCGGCGGGGACGAAGACGTAGTCGGGGCCGGCAAAAGCGCGCTGCTCGGGATCGAGACGGAGATAGATCGCGAGCTCTGCGCGCGCGGCCTCACGCTCCTCATTTCGATCGAGCGCGACGGCGAGCGCGAAGTGGATCATCGGCTCGGCGGGCGCGGCGGCGCGCGCCTGACGATAGGCGGCGATCGCCTCGGTCAGTCGGCCGAGCGCCATCAGGCTGTCGCCGAGATCGTACTTGATGAGCCAGCGATCCTGACGATCGTCGCTGGTGAGATGACCGGCCGCGAGCGCGCGACGATACTCGGCGAGGCTGCCGGCGAAATCGCCCTCGGTCGCGCGGACGAAGCCGAGGCGAAAGGCGAGACGCGGATCGCCATCCTCGCCGGCGGGCGCGAGCGCGCGGGCCCGCTCGAGGGCGCGTCGGGCGGCGGGGAGCTGGCCGGCGTCGAAGAGCGCCGCACCGAGGCGGGCGGCGGCCTCGAAGCTTTTCGGGCACAGCCGCTCGGCCTCCGTGAGCGGCGCAAGTGCGCGGTGGGTCGGGTCTGATCCGCGCGCAAGATCGCGTGCCTCGTCGAGGAGCCGGGCGCAGCGGAGCTGGTTCGGGAAAAGCACGTCGTCCCACAGCGGCGAGATCGGCTCGTCGGCGCGGACGGCGGAGATCCCGAGCGAGACCAGCGCGGCCACCATCCACCCGCACGGCTTCATGGCGCGGGGGCGAGCTCGATGCGAATCCGAACCGTCTCGGGCTGGATCCCGCCGATCGAGGGGAAGTGCCAGCTTCGGGCCGCGCGCTCGAGACAGCGCTCGAGCGGCGCTGCGGCCGGGCCAAGCCGATCGTCGAAGACCCGCGCGTCGGGGTAGACCGCCCCGCTCGGCCAGATCTCGAGGCCGAGGCTGAGCTCGCCGCGCAGATGGGGCGCGGTCTTGAGCGCGCGCGCGTAGCACAGCCGCACGTCGTCTTGATAGCGGCCGAGGCCCTCGCGCAATTCGGCGGCGGGACGGAGATCCGCAAACGTCTCCGGCTCGCCGAAGCGGACCTGCAGCCGCTCGGGATCGGGCTCGTTGCCGGCAGGGCCGCGGCGCACTTCAGCGAGGTGGGCGCGGGCGCGACGGGCCCAGCGCGCAGGCGGCGCGCTCGCCAGATAGTCGCGCCAGGCCGAAAGCGCGAGCTCGCGATCGCCGGCCGCTTCGTGGCCGAGCGCGCGATAGTAGTAGACGTCGCCGGGCGGCTCGAAGAAGACGTTGTCGTCGGAGAGGTGGCTCATGGTCGGGTCGACGTCGATCACGTGGCGAATGCTCTCGGCGGCTTTGTCGAGCTGCTCGTCGCGATCGAGCGCGAGGCCGAGGCCCCACTCGGCGAGCTGCCACTCGAGCGAGCCGGGCTCGGCAAGATCGCGGGCGCGGCGATAGCGGTCGATCGCCTCGCCGAGGCGGCCGAGCGCCATCAAGGTCTCGGCGGAGTTACTGAAGAGGATCGAGCGCGAGCCCGGATCGTCCCAGAGGTTCGGGAGCCGCTCGGCGTCGATGAGACCGATCGCGCGATCGTACTCGGCGAGCGCCTCGGGATAGCGGCGCAGGCGGGAGAGCGCGAGGCCGAGCTCCTGGGCGATGGTCGAGGCGAGCGCGCCGCCCGAGTCGAGCGCGCGGGCGCGATGCAGCTCGTCGGTGGCGCGCTCGCACGCGCCCGGACGGCAGCGCTCGGGATGATCGGGATCGCTCACGTTGAGCGCGCGGGCGAGCGCGAGGTGCGGCTCGGCGGAGCGCGGCGATTTTCGCGCCGCCTGTTCGGCGAGCGCCTGCGCCTCGTCGGCGAGATGGAAGCGCGCCGCGGCCTGGCGGGTGCTCGCGGCCTGGCGGAGCAGCTCCTCGGCGCGCGAGAGCAGATCGCTCTCGGCGCGGGCGATCCCCGCCGAAAACAGCGAGGCGCAGGCGAGCGCGACGGCGACCAGGCGACGAGACGACATCCCCTGAAGTATGCCGCAGAAGCGGCTCAGACGAGAGGGAGGCGCTTTTTTTCGCGGTGACGTCGGGCGTCGGCCATCGCGTCGTGGTCGGCCTCTTCGGAGGCTTCCCATTTTGGAGCGGGCTCTTCGAGGGCGCGGAGCAGGCGCACCACCCGGCGGCGCGCCTTGACCGTCTCCCAGCCGTCGAGCCCTTCGAGGAAGTGGACCATGCCGTAGAGCGCGAAGTCGGCCACCGACGGGGCGGGGCCCGCCAGCCAGCCGGTCTCGGCGAGCGCGTCGTCGACGAGATCCATCACCTCGGCGAGGCGATTCAAGATCGTGGCCTCGGGCGGCGCGCCGAAGCGCTCGCCGTACTTGCGGCGGAAATCGAGTTGGAAAAAGCGGCGCAGCGCGACCCACTCGAGGCGCGCGCGCGCGTTGGCTGGATAGGCGGCGCGAAACAGCGCGAGCGAGCGATCGAAGTTGCGCGGCATCAGCCAGCGCACCGGCTGAATGACCCGCGACAACCCTTCATCGGCCCACTCTTCGTAAAGAAGCGCGCGGGCACGCAGCGCCGGATCGGCTGGGAAGATCGGGCGCGCCGGGTAACGCTCGTCGAGCCAGCGGGCGATCCGGGTCGAGTCGACGATCACCTGCTCGCCGCAGGCGAGCACCGGGACCGCGGGCTGACGCGAAATGCGCTGAAGCTCGCCGCGCCGGAGCGGATGGACGAACCGCTCCTCGAACGCGAGCCCTTTGTAACGGAGGATCGCGCGCACCTTCGCCGCGTAGGGCGAGACGTTGTACGAATAGAGGATCATCTACCGCGCAAGGGCGGGCGCGGCCGGCTCGACAAACTTGAGCTCGCCCTGCTCGCCGACCAGCAGCACCCCGCGCGCGTCGAGGCCGATCTTCTCGGCGTCGCCGGCGCTCCAGGAGATCATGGTGTGGTCGCCGGGCGGACCCACCACCGGCACGCCGTCGATGCGGCCGTGCTGGCCGACGATCGCGACCCGCTGGCGCGCGACGAAGCGGCCGTTCGAGATCGGGAAGCGCGGCTCGAGCGCCTCGACGCCGAACAGCGCGACCACGTCGGCGGCGGAGAGCCGGACGAAGCGAGGCGAATGGGGCTTGCGCACGGGCGACGTCACGAGCACCTCCGACCTGCAAGATATGCCCCCGCCCGGCGCAGCGTCAATGGGCGGCCCGGTGACGAAGGTCGGCTAGGTCGCGAGCGCGTCCAGGTCGGCCGGCAGCGCGCTCCGGACCGCCGGGCGAACCGTCTCGTGCAGGGTGCAAAGGACGCACGCGACCCGGCGCGCGGCGATCGCGCGATCGATGCCGAGCTCGCGCGCCACCCGACCGACGGTGTCGGCGGCCGGCGGCCCATCGTCGATCTCGATCCGGTCGAGCTCGGCGGCGAGCGGCTCGGGCAGCTCGGCGGCCAGGCATCGTCGATCGCGCGGCGACAGCCGGAGGGCCAGCGCCGCCAGGACCGCGTGGGTGGTGCGCGCGGCCTCGTCGGTGGCGAGCTGGCCGGGCGGGGCGCCGCCGCCCAGACACTGCTCCACCCGGGTGACGAATCGCTCGACCGCCATGTGCGCGGGCGGAGTTTGCGCGAGCCTCATGTGAGCAGGCTCTGCAGATCTTGGGGCATCTGATCGAGCGCGTGCTCGACCGCGCCCGGCGACACCGCCTCGCGCACCACCCGGAAGACCCGCTGAATGCGACGAATCGCCTCGTCCTCGTCGAGATCGAGATCGTCGGCCACCCGACGCACCAGGCCGCCGGCGCTCAGCCGATCGAAGCCGCGCTTGACCACGTAGCGATCGCGCAGTTGGTGAGGGAGCTGGGCGGCCAGGTGGCGCGCCTCGTCGGGAGTCAGGCGGGCGAAGAGCGCGCCGAGGATGCTGGTCGCGCTGCGCCGCGCTTCGAACGGATCGAGCCCCAGCGACTCCTGGATGCGCTTCAAAAATTCGGGAAGCTTCACGACACACCTCCTCGCGCGGGGAGTGCATGCCGTGGGCCCGGTCGAGATCCGTTAGACGTCGATGTCCTTGGCGTCGGCGGCGCGCTCCATGATGAAGCGGAAGCGCGCGCTCGCGTCCTTGCCCATGAGCTCGTTCATGATGCGATCGGTCTCGAGCGCGTTTTCCACCGCGACCCGGAGCGCCGAGCGCTTCTTCGGGTCGAGGGTGGTCGACTTCAAATCCTCGGCCGGCATCTCGCCGAGCCCCTTGAACCGGCTGATCTCCGGCTTGGCGTTCTTGGGCAGCTTGCGGAGCAGCCGATCGCGGTCGGCCTCGTCGAGCGCCCAATGCCGCTCCGTGCCCCACTCGATTTTGTAAAGCGGCGGCAGCGCCAGATCGATGTGGCCGTTCTCGATGAGCTTGCGCAGGTGGCGATAAAAGAACGTGAGCAGCAGGGTCGAGATGTGGTGCCCGTCGGAGTCGGCGTCGGTGAGGATGAAGATTCGGCCGTAACGCAGCTTGCTCTCATCGAAGTCGTCGCCGACGCCGCA
>JANWLJ010000255.1 GCA_025450955.1 Polyangium sp. (in: bacteria)
GGCGAGGGCGAGGTGATCGATCGCCGCGGCGCGGTCCTGACCGTGTTCTTTCCACTGGTCGGCGAAAAAACGCTGCGCGCCGACTTCGTCCGTCCGGTCCTCAAGCGGAACTGACCGCGATCTGCGCTAGACTGCCGGCCATGCACCCGGAGCTCGAAGCGGCGCTCGGCTGGCTCGGCGAGCGCGGACCGGACATGGAGCGGCTGCTCTCGGAGTGGGTCGAGGTCTCCTCGCACACGCCCGACAAAGCCGGCTGCGACGAGGTCGCCACCCAGATCGCCGCCGCCGCGCGCGCTCTCGGCGGAGGTGAGCTCGACTCGAGCTTGTCCTTGAGCGCGAGCGGCCGTTATGGTCACCACGTGGTCATGAGCACCCGCGCGGGCCGCGAAGGCGGCGCGGTGCTGCTCCTCGGCCATCACGACACGGTCTTTCCGCGCGCGAGCTTTTCCGGCTTTCGCGAAGAGGGCGCGCTCCTTCGCGGCCCGGGCGTGCTCGACATGAAGGGCGGCCTGGTGGTGATCGCGTTTGCGCTCGGGGCGCTCGCCCAGGCGGGAGCGCTGGCGCGAATTCCGGTGCGGGTGGTGAGCGTCTCCGACGAGGAGGTGGGCTCGCCCGAAGGCAAGGCGCTGGTGCAGGATGCCGCCCGCGGCGCGACCTGCGCGCTGGTCTTCGAGTCGGGCCGCGACGGCGACGCGATCATCACCCGCAGAAAGGGCACGGGCGGGCTCACCGTCACCGCGCGCGGCAAGGCGGCCCACGCCGGAAACCTCCACCACGAGGGCAAGAACGCGATCTGGGCGCTGGCGCGCTTCATCGATCGCGCGCAGGCGCTCACCGACTACGACCGCGGCGTGACGGTCAACGTCGGCAAGATCTCGGGCGGCATCGGCAAGAACACCGTCCCCGACGAGGCGCAGGCGCTGGTCGACTTCCGCTTCATCGACGCTGCCGCCGGAGAAGCGGTCGCGGCCGCGCTCACCCGCGCCGCCGAGGAGGCCGCCGCTTCGGTGCCCGGCACCACGATCCACCTCGAAGGCGGGATCTCCCGCGCCCCGCTCGTCCGCACCGAAGCCTCCGCCGAGCTCCGCGCCGACTACGCCGCCTGCGCCCGCCAGGAGGGGCTCGGCGACGGCGAATCCCCGCTCCTCGGCGGCGGCTCCGACGCCAACACCGCCGCCTCCGCCGGCCTCGCCGCGATCGACGGCCTCGGCCCCCGCGGCAAAGGTTTCCACACCACCGACGAATACATCGAGCGCGCTTCGCTGGTTCCGAAAGCGCGCGCCCTCACCCGCTTCCTCTTTTCGCGCGCGGTCGGCTGAGCGCCTACGCGGCGCGGCCTTTGCGGGCGCGGGCGCCGAGCGCGGCTTTGAGATACTTCGACGGCAGCTCGTGGCCGACCAGCGCCGCCACTTTCGACGAGCAGGCGACCAGCGCCTCGAGATCGATCCCGGTCTCGATGCCCATGCCCGAGAGCATGTACACCACGTCCTCGGTGGCGAGGTTGCCCGAGGCGCCGGGCGCATACGGACAGCCGCCGAGGCCGCCGAGCGCGCTGTCGACGGTGGAGACGCCCATCCCGACCGCGATCAGCACGTTGGCGAGCGCGGTGCCGCGGGTGTCGTGAAAGTGGACCGCGATCTCCTCGACGGGCGCGACCGCGAACACCTGCTCGAGCACCGACCGCACCTGCAGCGGCGTGCCGACGCCGATGGTGTCGCCGAGCGAGACCTGATAGACCCCGCGCGCCCGCAGCTCTCCGACCAGCTCGACCACCTTCTTCGGATCGACCGCGCCCTCGTACGGGCAGCCGAACACCGTCGAGACGTAGGCCCGCACTTTGACACCCGCCTCGCGCGCCGGCCCGATCACCTCCTCGAAGGCGGCGAGCGTCTCGGCGATGGTCTTGTTGACGTTCTTCTTGTTGTGGGTCTCCGACGCCGAGATGAACACCGCCACCTCACGCATTCCGGCGGCGAGCGCGCGGTCGAGCCCCTGCCGGTTCGGCACCAGGCACGAGTAACCGACGCCGAGCCGTCTCTCGATCGCGCGCGCGACCTCGACCACGTCGGCGAGCTGCGGAATCCACTTCGGATTGACGAAGCTGGTGATCTCGATGTGCTGAAGGCCGGTCTTCGACAGCGCGTCGATGAAGGCGACCTTGTCGGCGGTCGGCACCGGGCGCGACTCGTTCTGCAGGCCGTCGCGTGGGCCCACCTCGTAGATCGCGACGCGCGCCGGGAAGCGGTCCATCATGAGGACGACTCCCCTTCAATGTAAGCCGGTCCGAACAGCTCCGCCAGCAGGCGGTCGTCGACGTCCTCGAGGGTGTCGACCACGCGATCCGCCTCGTCCTGCGGCTGCGCGGCGAAGTTGCCCGCGCGCACCGCCACCACCCGCATTCCGGCGGCGCGTCCGGCGCGGATGCCGGCCGTCGAGTCCTCGAGCACCAGGCACTCGGCGGGCGCGATGCCGAGCCGATCGGAGGCGAGCAGATAGCCGTCGGGGGCGGGCTTGCCGCGCTCGGTGTCCTCGGCGCCGATGAACCAGGGAAAGTGAATCCCGACTCCGAGCACGCGCAGGATGAGCGCGATCTCGGCGCGGCTCGATCCCGACACCACGGTCGAGTCGAAGCGCGCGCTCAGCCGCTCGACCGCGTGCACCGCGCCGGGCAGGATGTCGAGCCCCTCTTTGGCGACGATCTTCTCGCGCTCGACCGCGGCCAGGTGCTTGAGCTCGTCGTAGCTCAAGTCGACGCCTCCGGCCGCGTGCAGGTGGCGATAGATCTCGGCCCAGCCGTGGCCGATCACGAACTCGCGCTCTTCATCCGAGAGCGGACGGCCGCGCGCGGCGAGCACCCGCCCCACCGACTCGGCGTTCTGGCGCTCGCTGTCGATCAAGGTCCCGTCGAGATCGAAGAGCACCGCTCGCAGCATCCGGCGATCTTTACGCGGTCGCGCGCGCGGCGGCAACTGCTGGCCGGACCACTCGCGACGCGGCTACGGCGCGATGCCGAGCGTGGTCTTGAGCTCGTCGAGCTCGTCGAGCAGATCGCCCGCCGCGTCGGCGGCGCCGTCGCGATCCCGCGCGCTCGCGCGATCGACCAGCCGCGCCGAGGCGTCGTCCATCCGCACCTCGAAGGTGCGCACCACCGCCGGCTGACCGACCGTCAGCGCCGGCAGCGTCGAGACCTGCCGCCTTAGCTCGAGCGCCTGCCGCTCGAGCGCATCGAGAGGGAGCTGCCCGCCGCGAATCGCGCGCGCGCCCACGTCGATCTGCGCCAGCGTCTGCGGCAAGGTCAGCCGAGAGCCCGGCGGCCGCCCGCGCTGCCCCCACGCCAATCCACCGAGCAGGAAAACGAGTGTCGTCGCCATCGCGATCCGTGCCATGTCGCGCAAGATAGGCCGACCCTCGCGCGCGCCAACTCTGCTCGATCAGAGCCCGGGCGCGAAGCTGTACGGCTGCGCCGCCACCGCCGGCTTTCCGACGTCGAGCTGCACCAGGTTGTGCGCGTCGAGCGGGATCGTCGAAGGTTCGCCGGCGAACGCGGCGCCGTTCAAATATGCGGTCACCGCGCCCTTTGCCGGCCCGACCTGATTTCCCGACAGCGGCTGTCCCCAGATATGGAAAAAGTTTCCGAGCGTGAAGGTGCGCTGCACCGGCGACTCGATGTGAATGACGCCGCTCTGATCGTGCGTGTGCAGCCACGAAAAGCAGCTCCCCCCGACGACGAACCCGCTCGCGATCTGAAGCGGCGGCCCAATCCCGATCCCGCCCGGCAAGAGCTTCTGCTGCCCATCGACGAAGATCGCGAGGTGCGCGTGAATGTGAAACAGCAGATCCTCGTTGGTGTCGCAGGTGATGCCGTCGACCGGCCCTTTGATCGCCTCGTCACCGGGCGGCGCGAGCGTGGCGCTGCCGCCCGGACCTCCGTCGGTGGGACCCGCCGGCAAGGGCGCGCCGCACCCGATGAGCGCCACCGCCCACACCGCCATCGCGATCTTTTGAATCCCGTGCATCCCGTGATGATCCTCCATGCGCGCCCGCCGTCAACCCGCGCACACGCCGGCTGGCGCCCCGCCGCCACCTGTCCTAGAGTCGGCGCACCGCCGGGGTGGCGAAGCTGGTAAACGCAGGGGACTTAAAATCCCTAGCCCGCAAGGGCGCGCGGGTTCGACTCCCGCCCCCGGCACTGCTCGATCACATACACGCGAATAAGGAGAGGCGCGGGACTTCACGCCGCTGCAGCTCGTCTCCTACGGACCAGGCGGAGCGCGTCGAACGCCAGCCGCGGCGCGACCGGCATCGGCCGTCGCGTGATCGCGGGCGCGGCGCCGGTTACCAGCGCGTCCTCGAGCCGATCGAAGATCGCCTCCACCGCCCAGTTGTGAATCGGCTCGATGAAGAGCGGCCAGACCAGGCGCGCCGAGCCGCTCAGCTCGAGCTCGATGGTATGCCTGAGCCGCGTGCCGCCCGGCGCGGGCTCGAGATCGAAGCCGTGCCAGCCGCGCATCCCGGAGCGCGCGACGCCGACCCGCCAGGCCGTCCCGTCCCAGCGCTGAAAATCGAACGAGAAGGGCCCGTGCCCAAGTCGCGTGCGCCCCTCGACGAGGCGCACCGGATCGTTGGCGCCGTCGGTCTTGCGCCACGAAGGCAGGATGTCGCGCGGGAAGCAGTCGCCGTCGCTGCCGCTCCACAGCCGCGCCACCCAGGCCCCAACCTCTTCGCCGCCGGCGTGAAGCACCCGCTCGTGGATGTTCCTCATGCCCCTTCGATGCGCGCCGCGTCCGGCGGTGTCAGCGCCTGGTCGGGCCTGCCCATGGGCGCTTCGGGATGCGGCTTCGCGCGGTGCTCGCGGGCTCGGTCGCCGAGGTAGCTCGGTCAGTCACAGCATTGCCACGCGGCATCAGACAGGGTGATCCCGGGGCCAACGGTGAGGTCGGCCGGCTGGCAGGTCGACGACGAGAGCGTCACCGGGGTGCCGCTCGTGACGCAGCCGGCGCCGGCGTAACCGCAGCCGAAGATGGAAGAGGAGAGGCTGACCGCGGCGGCGCTGGTTTGCAGGAGGCACAGACCGGATAGCCCGTTTTTCGCGGTGGTTCGATTGAGCTCATTGCCGCCGGGATCGATTCCCGTCCCGAGGTCGAGCGCACAGCGATCGGTGGCGAGCAGCCCGTTTCGCGCATTTCCGTCGAGGATCGAGTCGCGCAATTTCAGTGACGAGGAGCCGTCACACCGCAGGCCGTCTCCGTGGTTCCCCGTCGAGCGAAGCCCGGTGATGCTCGCGCTGCCGGACGGAACGAGCACTCCCGGGCCGAGCAACGTCCCCGTCACCTGCACGTTGCCCACGATTGAACAGCCGGCGCACGAGATCCCCGTGCCCTGGAAATCGACGA
>JANWLJ010000256.1 GCA_025450955.1 Polyangium sp. (in: bacteria)
AACATCTCCTCTACGACGAGGGCTATCGCATCGACGGCGCCAAGCGCCGCCTGCGCGAGCTCGCCGGCGAAGAGTCCCCGGCCCAGCTCAAAGAGGTCGCCGCCAGCCTGCGCGCCCAGCTCGACGAGCTGGAAAAAATCATCGACGAAGACGAGCGCGCGTAGTAAGAGAAACCGCTCTTTGAAAGCATCCGGACGTAACCATCGGGGCGTGGCGCAGCCTGGTTAGCGCACCAGTCTGGGGGACTGGGTGTCGGAGGTTCAAATCCTCTCGCCCCGACTGAAGGGGTCGCGGAACACCGCGGCCCCTTTTGCTTATGCGTCGACCGATTGGACGGAGCGATCGCGTGATGGCTGAGTTGCGACGGGTCGACCTGGGGGGATACACGCTGCGGACCTGGCGCGCGTCGAGCGATGAGGGCGGGCGCAGGATCGAATACGAGATTGTCAGCGCGGCGGGCGGGCTCGTTCGACGCGGGGGGCTCCGTTGGCCGACCGAGCGAATCGCCTCGGAGTGCGCCGGCCGAAGAAAGAAATCGAGAGCGATCGACTCGGATGCATCGCTCCGCGCGATTTTGAAGCTCGCCGGCGAGCTCAAACGGGAATCGAATCTTCCCGGATACGATCACGAAGAAGTGAGTGACGTATTGAAGAGGTTCTATTCGGACTATGCCGCGCGGCTTCATTTTTTCGTAACGGCCGACCGGCCGTTTGCGAATCTCGACGGCTGGAAGGAGGCGTGACCGGCGGTTTGCCGGACGCGCAGCGGCTGCGGCGGCGGGCGAGGTCGCGCAAGTCCTTCGCGCTCGCGCGGGGCAGGCGGCGTCGCGTCGCGATCGAACCGTGGCATGTCTCTTCCATGCACGCTCTGCGAAGGAGCGCGTAGCGATGGATGTGGCGCGGCACTGGTCGAAGCTGCGGCTGCGGGCGCGGCGGATTCTGAGCCGCGGCAACGTGGTTCGGGTGGAGCGATGGATTCCCTGCCCGGCCCAGGGCGCGACGCCGATCGAGTGCTGCGAGCGGTGCGAGCACCTCGACCGGATTCTCCGCGACCGCGACGGGCGGGAGATCGGCGTCTCCTGCCGCCCGCTCACCTCCGGTCACGTTCCGCCTTCCGCCCTGTTCAGCCGCCTGGCCCGGCGCGCGCTCTCGGTGGTGCCGGAACGGACGCCGATCGCGACCGTGATCGCCTCCGAGCTCCTGTGCGTGACGCCCGACGTCGGGCTCGAGGCGGTGGCGGCGCTGTTCCTCGATCACGGGGTGAGCGCGGTGCCGGTGGTCGACTACGAGCGCTTTCCCGTCGGGATGGTCTCGAAGACCGATCTGGCGCGGGCGCGGCTGCGGCTCCGCGACGGGACGGAGGCCACCCAGGTGGCGGAGCTGATGTCGCCGATCGGAGACACGGTGCGCGAGGAGGATACGCTCGCGTGCGCCGCCTCGCGCATGCTCGCCCGCGGCACCCACCATCTCGTGGTGATCGATCGCGCCGGCCGCGCGGTGGGGATGGTCTCGAGCTTCGACTTCGTGCGCTTTATCGCTTCGCTCTCATCGCCGGTCGAGGCGGACCCGCTCTGACGATCGGCGGCGCCGGCGTCACTCCCAATCCGGCAGCATCGGCACGCGCAGCCGCTCGACCTCCGGCAGGTCGAACCCGAAGTCGTCGATGAGCAGCTTTCGCAGCGCGTGGCGGTCGGCCAGCTGGCTTCTGCGGAGCTCGCCATGGTGCTCGATGGTGACCTCGCGGTTCATGACCGAGACGCGCCCATCGTCGGTGAAGGCGCGCATCATCAACCGATTGACGAACGCGGAGCTCGGGTGCGTCGCCACCCAGTGGTTGCCAAGCTCGAAATCGATCGGATTCTCGGGCTCGGCGGTCGACATCCAAAGATCGGCGAAGTCCTGGCCCGTTTTGATCTTCAGCGTCCACTCGCCGCCGCCGCGAGCGAGGCGGTGCGTTTCGCCGCGCGCCGTCACTTCGGCACCGTCGAGAAATGGAATCGGCGCGCGCGGAGCGTGGCCGCCGAACCCCGGGTCGACCAGGAACGTCCCTTCGTCGAGCGGCACGGTGAGGAACATGTGGGTGCGCGGCGCCGCCGGGCGCGGCGTGACGAGCACGACGCGGGCGCTGTGGGCAACCGGCCGGAACCCGAGCTGCTCGAGCACCGCGGCGAACAGCGTCGCGTGCTCGAAGCAGTAGCCACCCCGACGCTCGTGCACCAGCTTCCGCTCGAGCGCCTCGAGCTCGAGGCGGATCGGCCGCCCGAGGAGGACATCGAGATTTTCGAACGGGATGCGCCGGATGTGGGCAGCGAGCAGGCCCGACAGCGTCGCCAGGGTTGGCGGCGTCGGAGCGCGAAAGTGGATGCGCTTGAAATAGGCGTCGAGGTCGAGCGGATTCGCCATGCGCCCCGACTAATTTGTTTTTCCCAACGACGGATCGAAGATTGAAGTATTCCGGTGAAACTCGGCCCAGGAAAACCAATATTCCGGTTTCAAGGTGAGCATTTCGAGCCGGGTTCCCTTCAGCTTCCCGGAGGTGCAGGTGCCATAAGCATCCCATCGGGACCGCGTCTCCCGATCGATCAGCGCGGTCGCCCCGGCGTTTGCAGCTTCGAACGTCAACCGCATCCGGTGGGCGCGCTCGACGAAGGCCGTCGTCGTATCCGACTTCGGCTGGTAGACGACGAGGATCGGTTGGCCGCCGAGCTCCTCGTTGACGACCGGGACCCGAGCGAGCCGGGCGAGCGGATAGGCGCGGTTGGCTCCGCCGACGGTGAGCCCGACCACTTTCGCGTAGGGCTTGAGACGCTCGTCGCGGTAGAGCAGCCCGGGCGGCGCCGCCTTGGAGAGCGGATAGCCCGCGCGAAGCTGAGCGCTCCTGGCTGAAATCCGCTCCGCGTATCCGGGCAGCGGCGCGAGCACGAGGGTCTGCGGATGCAACCTTAGCCACTCCTGCCAACTCATCACCAGGAATGGATAGAGATCGAGGTGCGCGCCTGAGAGCGGACCCGAGATCGCCTCGAGGCTCGACTGCTGCCAGCGGCTGCCGGTTTCGAGATCTTTGAAAACCTCATTGTCGCCAATGAGCCCCGCGTCCTCCATCGTGAGGTGTCGACCACGCGCTTCAGCCCTGAACACGAGGGCTGTATTGCAGTAGCCTCACCAGGTAATCGCAATCGGGCCTTTCGGCGCATCATCCTCGACGAGGCCGTGCTGCCCGACGATGCCCGCCGGATAAGCCTTCGCAGTCTTGCCGATCATGAGGCCGATGACGCGATCGTCGGGATTCATGAACGTCGCCTGATCCGCGGTGATGAACTTCGGGTGATGGACCGCGGTGTAGGGCAGCTTCTTCGCCGGCTCTGGCGCCTTGGCCTCCTGCGCGAGCGCATTCGGCGCTCCGAAGAGCGCGAGCGATCCGAGAAACGAGAGCGTGATCATCGTCTTCATGGGATGATTTTAGCATCGCCGAGGCACCGGCGAGTGGGCGCGCGTCATGGGGCAGGTTGGTTCCGATGCGCTCGCGACCAGGCGGTGGTGATGCCGGCGCAGCGGACGAAGCCGCGGAGCGAGGGCGCGCCGATGTAGTGGGCCCAGCCATCGAGCTCGCGCACCAGCGCTTCGACGTCCGGGCGAAACATCTCGACGTAGGCGTGGACGCTGCCGTGCAGCTGGGACCGCGCCAGAAGATCGCGCGCGTTTCGCAAGGTGGCGAGGATCTTTTTGCGATTGCGAATGATGCCGGGCCCAAGGAGCAGCCGATCGACCTCGTCGTCGGGCCAGCGGGCGACGGCCGGCAGCGAGAAGCCGGCGAAGGCGGCGCGAATCGACGGCCAGCGGGCGCGCACGACCTCGGAGGAGAAGCGGCAGGAGAAGACCGCCGCGGTCAGCGCCTCGAAGTACTCGTCGTCGCGGTCGGCGCGCCGACCGGCGAGCGGGCACCAACCGGACACCTCCCAAAGGCGCACGAGCTACTTATCGGCACGTGAAGGTTCGAAGGCAGAGAAGGTTAGACGGATCAGACGGGCTTGGTGGAGCGGATCACCAGGACCGAGCGGTCGGCGTGATTGACGACTTTGGCGGCGGTGGTGCCGAGCAGACGATCGATTCCGCCGTAGCCGTGGGAGCCGATCGCGATCAGGTCGGCATTTTCGATGCGCGCGGCGTCGCGGATCGCGGCCCAGGGCGCGCCGAGATCGACGCGGACGCGGGGGAGCACCGATTCAGGGAGGCGGGCGGCGAGCGCGGTGAGGTGCTGGCGCGCATCGTCGACGAGCAGCTCGCCGAGCGAGGCCGGCGGGACCGCGAGCGCGCGCGGCGGCAGCTCGGTCGGCAGCGAGATGGCACGAAACAAGATCAGCTCGGCGCCGATCTTGTCGGCGAGCGCGCGCGCGGCGTCGAGCACCTCGGCTTCGCGGGGCGAACCGTCGAGACCGACCAGGATTCGTTTCATGACGAACCTCCTCACAAGGGTCTAAGCCGCGGCGGCGGGCGCGGGCACGATCAGGACCGGGCAGTGGGACAGGCGCGCGACGCGTTCGGCGACGCTGCCGAGAAACAGGCGCGCCACGCCGGTGCGGCCGTGGGTGCCCATCACGATCAGATCGAACTCGCCGCGCTCGGCGAGCTCGACGATCGGATCGGCCGGGCTGCCGGGCTGAAATCCGACCCGCAGGCGCGCCTCGATGCCGCGCTCGGCCTTGAGCTCAGCCACGAGCGCGTGCATCGATTCGGCGATCTCGGTTTCGGCCAGCGACTCGAGCGACTGGTGATCGGCGGCGCCGGGCACCACCACCATCAAGCCGGCGGGGATGAAGGTCGGCGGGCGCCAGATGTGAAGAAGATCGATGGTCGCGCCGAGCTCTTGCGCGAGCTCGCCGGCGTAGCGGACCGCGGCGCGCGAGGGAGGCGAGAAGTCGACCGGGACCAGGATGCGGCGGATGTTTCCCATGGCCCGGCCTTGTGCAGCCGCTGTGCCGCGCGAGACCCGCTCGGAGCGCGGCGGGCGCGCGTCCCGAAACGCAACCGATGCGCCTTGGCGCGGTCCGGCGAAACGGCTGCGCGATTTAGGTTGGTATTCTAGATATCGGCCATCGAATCGAAGAATTCGTTGTCTTCGTTATAACCGCCTTCGCCTTTGAAGACATGGCGCGCGCTGTCGGTGAATTCGATCGCGCGGATCCATTTGACCATCTTGAAGCCGAGCTGGTTTTCCACGCGCAGCCGGAGCGGGGCGCCGTGGACCTCGCCGAGCGGATGATCGTTCATCTCGTAGGCGAGCAGGGTGAGCGGGTCGAGCGCGGTTTCGAGGGTGTGGCTGTCGTAGTATTCGCCGCCTTCGCCGCCCTCACCGACCGAATAGAAGATCACCATTTTCGCTTCCGGGCGCGGCCGCACCTTTTC
>JANWLJ010000257.1 GCA_025450955.1 Polyangium sp. (in: bacteria)
CGATCACATGGCCGGCGAGATCGTCGGCGCGGACGTCTTTGAGCGCACCGCGAAAGCGGCCAATCGGAGTGCGGAGCGCGTCTACGATCACTGCATCAGGCATGCAAAGAACCTTAGTACGAACCCTCCCTTCCGTCGAGGGCGTGGAGTGCTAGACTCCGCGCATGTCGGATTCACCCCCTACTCTCGCGCCCGCGCCGCACTCGAGCGAGCACTGGGCTCGGGTCAAGGCCGAGGTGGCGCAGATGGTGGGCGAGGTGCCGCTCTATGCCGGGCGCGCGGCCGCGCCGGACTCGGACGATCCGGAGGCGATCTCGGCCTGGCTTTCGAGCATGCCCACCATCGGAAAGCGCGAATTGCGCCGCGGTTTTCCGCGCGCGCTGGTGCGGAAATCCTGCGATCTGAAAGCGGAGATGGCGCGCGGCGCCGTCGAGATCATCGCCACCTCGGGCACCACCGAGAATCGCCTGCAGGTGCTGTGGGAGTGGAGCTGGTGGGATCCGCAGGAGCGCGAGGCGATGCGCTACAACACCCGGGTCGCCGAGGCGATGCCGCCCGGCGCGCCGTTTCGCGAAGCGGTCCTCACCACGCCGGTGTGCGGCGGCGCCACCTGCCACGTCGGCAACCTCTCGCGCCTCGAGCGCACCGTCGACGGAATGCTGTTTTTGAATCAGGTCGCGGATCCGACCCACTGGAGCCCGGCCGAGCTCGACCGCATGCTCGCCGAGTGGAACGAGCTCGCGCCCGACGGGGTGGAGGCCGATCCCGCCTACCTCGCCGCGCTCTGCCGTTATGCGACGCAGACTGCGACCCGGATGAGCGCGCCGCGCTTTGTCACCCTCACCTACGAGCTCGCCACCCGCGCGCACAAGCGGGCGATCGCGCGCGCGATCGACGCGCCGCTCTACTCGCTCTATGGATCGACCGAGACCGGCGTGCTGTTCATGGAGTGCACCGAGGGGCGGCTGCACCACAACGCGCGCCACTCGCACCTCGAGCTCCTCGACGCCAAAGGCGGGCTTGGCCGGGTGGTGGTGACCACGCTCGGGCGCACCTGGATGCCGCTTTGCCGTTACGAGCTCGGCGACGTGGTGCGGCCGACCTCCGGGCCGTGCCGCTGCGGCGCGCGCGATGAAGGCTATCAGCTCGAGCGGGTCGAGGGCCGGCTCGCCGACTGTCTTCAGAGCGTCGATCGCCTGGCCACCCCGGCGATGCTCGACGACGCGATCGACGGCGCCGACCCGCGGATCGAGGGCTGGCAGCTTCAGCGCGAGCCCGACGGCGCGTTCACGCTCGGGGTGGTCGGCGAAACCGATGGGGCGCAGGCGGCCGAGGCGGCGGCCGGGCTTTTGGAAGCGCGGGTCACACCGCGCATCGAGGCGGCGATCCTGCCCGAAGGATCGGGCAAATACAGAATGGTGCGTCCATGAATGATTACAAGAATTCGTTTCCGTTACTACAGCGCGAGCTCGACGGCCAGCCGATCACCTACCTCGACTCGGCCTCGACCACGCCCAAGCCCAAGGTGGTGATCGACGCGGTCACCCGCTACTACACCGAGATGGGCGCCAACGTGCACCGCGGCGTCCACCCGCTCGGCGAAGCGTCGACCGCCGCCTACGAGCGGGCGCGCTACTCGGTGGCGGCGCTGATCGGCGCTCTGCCGTCGGAGATCGTGTTCACCCGCAACGCCACCGAGTCGTTCAATTTGGTGGCGCAGGGGCTGGCGCTCTCGCTCGATGACGAGGTGGTGTTCCCCGCCTCCGAGCACCACTCGAACTACATGCCGTGGCGCCAGGTGGCCAAGCCGGTGCTGGTCGACATCGACGACGAGACCGTGCCGCGCTACAGCCAGCTCAAAGAGCGCATTACCAAGCGCACGAAACTCGTTACTTTGGCGCACGTCTCGAATGTCAACGGCGTGATTGCGCCGGTCGAGGAGTGGGTGGAGACCGCGCACGCCGCCGGGGTGCCGGTGATGATCGACGCTTCGCAGTCGGTCTCGCACCTGCCCATCGACGTGAAGAAGATCGGCTGCGACTTCCTCGCCTTCTCCTCGCACAAGCTGTTCGGCCCGTCGGGAGTCGGCATCCTCTACGTGCGGCGTGAGCGGTTCGACTCGCTCAAGCTCTACAACGTCGGCGGCGGGATGGTCGCCTACAACAGCGAGGATCGCTTCGAGGCGCGCGAGGCGCCGTTCCGCTACGAGGCGGGCACGCCCAACATCGAAGGCGCGATCGGCCTCGGCGCCGCGATCGAGATGGTCCGCTCGATCGGCATGGACAAGATCGCGGCCCACTCGCGCGCGCTCGGCGAGATGCTGGTGCGCGAGCTCAAGCCGCTTTCCGGCGCGCGGGTCCTCGGCGCCAGCGTGGCGCCCGAGCGGCGGGTGGCGCTGTGCACGCTGTCTTTGCCGGTGCCGTCGATGACCCAGGCCAACATCGCGCGACTGCTCGCCGACTCGCACGCGATCCTGGTCTCGGGCGGCTTTCACTGCGCGCACGTCCTGCACCACCGCGCCCAGCTCGACGGCACCCTACGCGCCAGCGCGCACCTCTTCAACGACGAGGCCGATATCGAGCGCCTCGCCTCGGCGCTCCGCGACCTCGTGTAGCTCGGCGCCGCTTCTATCTACTGTACGTGTCGACGAGGTGGAGCAGGTCGGCGATCTCGAAGGGCTTCGGGAGATAGTCGCTGACCTGCGCTTCGCGCGCTTCGGCGAGCGACATCGGATCGGCCGACAGCACCACCACCGGCGTGGCGTGGCCGCAAAGATCGCGTAGGCGCCGGACCAGCGCCGCGCCCGCCGGCTCATTCGGCAGGCGCCAGTCGAGCAGCACCATCGCGACCGTCAGCCGACCGGCGATCGCCAGCGCCCCGTCGCCGCTCTCGGCGATCTCCACCTGATAGCCGCCCGTCCGCAGGACATCGCTGATCGACTCCGCGATATCCAGATCGTCGTCGACCACCAGCACGATCGGCCGAGCCTCCTGCCGATCGCCTGCTCCCTTCACAACCGGCCGCTCGCTCAAACGCTCTCCTCGGTGGCCCCCCTCCGAGATCTCCCGTGCACTTTAACACGTTCTTCTCCCCGAGCGCGAGGCGCGAGGCTTGCACAACCCGCACAGCATGTCGCGCCTTCGACGAGCGGCCGTTCTGCCCGCGATCTTCGGCGCGCTGCGGCTCGCCGAGCTGGCCTGGTCGCGCGCGCATCTGCGGCGGCTCCGCCGCCTGGGCGGCAAGGTGGTTTCAGAGCCGCTCTTCTCCGCGATGGTGGCGCTCCATACCACGGTGCTGCTCGCGACTCCGCTCGAAGCGTCGCGCCGCCGCCCGCCGCCGCGCGCGGTTTCCGCGCTGTCGCTCGCCGCGCTCGGGCTCGCCAGCGTCTTGCGCGGCTACGCGCTTGGCACTCTCGGGGAGGCCTGGAGCGTGCGGGTCACTCGCTTCTCCAAAGGCGCGCGGCCGATCGTCACCGGCGGGCCCTACCGCTTCATCCGTCACCCGAACTACCTGGCGATGATCGTCGAGCTGGCGGCGCTGCCGCTCGCGGTCGGCGCGCCGCTCACCGCGCTCTTCGCCACCCTGCTCGACGCGCTTCTCCTCGCGCGGCGCATTCCGCTCGAGGAGCGCGAGCTCTTCTCCGATCCGCGCTACCGGGCAGCGTTTCGCGAGCGGCCCCGCTTCCTGCCGCGCCTGCATCCTCATCCGCGGCCGCTGCCCGGATGACGCGCGCGGCGGTCGAGGTCGCGGTGGTGGGCGCGGGACCGGCGGGTGTGGCGACCGCGCTCGGCTGCGCGCGGCGCGGCCTCGAGGTGGCGCTCCTCGATCGCGCGCACTTTCCGCGCGACAAGCCGTGCGGCGAGGGGCTCTTGCCGCAAGCGGTCGACGCGCTGGCCGCGCTCGGGCTGCTCTCGCGGGTCGCGCCGCACGCCTGCCGCCTCGACGGGATCGTCTTTTCGGTGGCGGGTGGGCCGCGCGCGCAGGCCGATTTTTGCGACGGCGCGGGCGCTCCCGCGTTCGGTCTCGGGGTGCGCCGCCGGGTCCTCGACGCGCTCCTGGTCGAGGCCGCGCGCGCCCAGCCGGGCGTCACCCTGCTCGAAGGAGTGACCGCGCGCGACCTTCAATTTCGCGGCGCGCAGGTGACCGGCCTTCAGACCAGCGTCGGGCCGCTCGAGGCCGAAGTGGTGGTGGCCGCCGACGGGCTGCGCTCGCCCATGCGGGCGCGACTCGGTCTCGAGCTGCCGGCGCGCCGGCCGCCGCGGCTCGGGCTGCGGGTCCACTTCCGCCTGCCTCACGCGCTCGCGCCGCCGCGCCTGGTCGAGGTGCTGGTCTCGGGCGCGATCGAGTACTACCTCACGCCGGTCGCGGACGACGAGCTCGAGGTGGCGGTGCTCGGTCCCGCGCGCGCGTTCGCCGCGCTCGAGCTCTCGGCCGCGACGCTGGTTGCGCACCTGCTTTCCGCGGCGACGGAAAATCCCGAGCTCGGCGCTCGCCTGCAGGGCGCGGTCGCGCTCGATCGTCCGCTCGGCGCCGGACCCTTCCGCCAGCGCGCGCGCGCGGTGGTGACGAGCGGCGCGCTCCTGGTCGGCGACGCCGCCGGCTACTTCGACGCGCTCACCGGCGAAGGGGTCGGGCTGGCGCTCGCGAGCGGAGACGCCGCCGCCCAGGCGATCTTCGGAGCGCTCTCGACCGGCGGGGGCGCCGCGCCGCGCCCGCTTCGCCATCTCCACCCGGGCCCGCTCTCCGTCGCTCTTTCACCGCCTGCTCGCGGTGCAGGCCGGCGCCCACTGAAGAGCCGCTTGCCTCGAACCATCCATCTGCGTATCCTGATACACAGTTGTCCCTGGTAGAGACGCTCTCCGTGCTGCTCGCGCTCGCCGACCCGTCCCGGGTGCGCCTCCTCGCCGCGCTCGAGGACGAGGAGCTCACGGTGGCGGAGCTGCAGCGAATCCTCGACGTGCCGCAGTCGCGGGTCTCGACCCACCTCGCGCGCTTGAAAGAGGCGGGGCTGGCGCTCGATCGCGTCGACGGGCCGCACCGTTATTATAGGCGCGGCAACGGCAG